>CALXTG010000192.1 GCA_944391355.1 uncultured Alphaproteobacteria bacterium | reverse complement strand
TTATCCGTGATTATGTCTTTGATGACGAGTTTATGGATCTTTATCATGAGTGTACCGCTTATGAGATGGAAAACCGGATCACCGAACAGTTCGGAACAAGGCTCGGTAAGTATAATATCGGCCCCTGCAAAATTGTGCGGCTGCGGGTGAAGGGTGAGTTTGTTCACATCTATAAGAAAAGACACCGTGAGGATGCTTTTTTGGATACTTATGTATGGGCTTGGTTAATTCCGGTGAAAGGGTATGATAAATATGTCGGTATTTACATTCCTTTTTCGGGAAAAATTACGGTTATGCCGAAAGACGTTGTTGTTTATCGGATTATGACCAAACATTTAACCATTTCCCATGAGGCGGTTTATCCAATGCGCCGGAAAGAAGCAGCCGGAAAGCCGCAAAATTTTCAACGCCGCGTTTTTTTTAAGACGCCGCAGGTAATGCAGGTCTGTGATCTGGAATTGGCGTAATTTTTTTGTTTTCCATAATTTTTTATTTTTTCCCTGAAAATTTATTTTCAGGGATTTTTTTTTTGCATTTTTAGGTTGACAAAAGCTTAACGGCTGTGTAGTCTAATAGGGCTTTTTTATAATTATGAAAAAGCCCTATTGAGGGCTATGTTTAACAATTAAAATGATTATTATGAGAAAATCGATTAGCGTCAGCGAAGTGAAAGTGGACGACCGTGAAATTCTGTCTTCCCGAGTTATTAATGCAGCTTTATTGGCTGAGGTGTTGTCACCCGAATTGGAAAAGGCCGGCTATAAGATTCGAGAAGAAAATTATGGTGAGCCTTGTATTAAGTTCAGAAATGTCAGGGTTGCCGAAAGATATCTGCTTTCATGCCGGGATTTGGAATATAGCGGATCTTTTTTCAGCGGTACGCTGAATTTATGGGCCGTTTATCTTGAAAAAGAAGTACCGGGCGCTCGGCCGCAGATGAGTGAAGAAGGCGAAATTTTGTCACCGCTGCCGAAAGAACAGTTTATCGGATGTTACGAAATGTTTTCCGGTAAGGTGGTTATCGTGACTGAAGAGGTGATGGAAATCGTGCCGGTTGCCGTAACCGCAGAAATTATTCATGAGCTCCGGAGCGGTAAATATACGCCGCGGGACAATGAGATTTCTCCGATGAAAACAGATGCTCAGATAATTCTTTATTATCTGTATCGGCGTTTTGTTTTCAATGCCGAGAGAGAAGAGCTGACGGTGAAAAGCGACTGTTCCCGCGAAGATGCCGTTATATTGGATGTGAGGTGTCTTAAAGGGAAAGAAAAAGTTTGGGATGCCATGTATTTTTTGTATAACGATTATCGTTTTATGAAAGATCCTGCCTAAACTGTCCGAAAATCCTCTGACTGATTCAGTCAGAGGATTTTTTTAAACAATGATTGCCAGGCGAAAATATATTATGTACATTAAACGGGAATATTTTGAGGAAAAAGTTATGCAGGAAAATGCCCGTTATCAGGCGCTTTTGGAATTGATCGACGCTGTGTTCGAAGATAAGCAGCCGGCAGACAATATTATCAATGAGTATTTACGAGCCCGAAAATATATCGGTTCTAAGGATCGGCGCTTTATTACGGAGACGGTTTGGAAGATTATCCGCAACCGTCTTAAACTTTCGTTTGATGCCGGTTCAGACAATCCGCGCCGGATTTTGCTGACTTATTTGCGTGACGAAAAGCCGGAAACGATTTTTACCGGTGAACAATATGCGCCGGCTCAGTTGAGCGATGAGGAAAGAAACTGGCTACAAACGGAGAATGAAGAGGTTTACCCTGACTATGTTGAAGCAGAGTGTCCGCAGTGGCTGTTTGCCAAAATAAAAGATGTTGAGTTGCTGAAATCGTTGAATAATCCTGCGCCGGCTGATTTTCGCATTAATACGGCGAGCCGCGGACAGGTAATAGAGGCGCTGCGCGGGGAGGGGTTGGAAGTTCGTCCGACGCCGTATTCGCCGTTGGGGTTGCGTGCCGATGAACGTTTTAATCTTAATAACTGTATTGCTTATAAGGAAGGGCTGTTGGAGGTTCAGGATGAGGCTTCGCAGTTGGCAGCGATAATGACCGATGTCAGACCCGAACATAAAATTATTGATTATTGTTGCGGTGCCGGCGGTAAAAGTCTGGCGATGGCTTATATTCTTAAAAACCGGGGAAAAATTCTGGCTCATGATATTTCGGCCAAAAGGCTGGAGGCAGTTAAGCCGCGGATGGGGCGCTTAGGGGTTAAAAATATTGAGTTGACCGATATTCTGGCAGCCAATGACAGTGATTTTGACCGCTTTGTTATTGATGCTCCTTGTTCCGGCAGCGGAACCTGGCGTCGGTCGCCGGATGCTAAATTTCGTTTGACGCCGCAGATGCTGGCGGGGATAGTCAAAACGCAGAAAGAAATTTTGGAAACGGCTTATGGACGTACGCGAATCGGCGGCCGGATTATTTATATTACCTGTTCGATTCTGCGTGAGGAAAATGAAGATAATATTGAGGCTTTTCTTAAAGCTCATTCTGACGTTCGGGTGCTTAATGCGCGGGAATTATGGGAAAAACTGCTGGATTCTCCTTATCCCGGAACCAACGATAAATATCTGCGTCTTTCACCGCTGACAAACGGAACCGACGGTTTTTTTGTAGCGGTTTTGAAAAAATTTTAGCTTCACCGTAAATAGGGGTTGCTTTTTGACAAAATTATGCTAAGCAGGTATGCAAATTAAATTATTTTAGCTATGAAAAAATTATTTTTTATTTTGGGTGAAGATAATGCCCAAAGTTTGACGGATGAAGAAAAAAATTATCTCATCGGTTTTGAAATTAAAGGTATGCGCTTTGCTTTGGAACGTCCGGAAACACTTTTGGATATAGAAGAAGCAGAAGCCATCAAAAAAGAAATAGAACAGAAACTTCCCGGAAAACTGATGCTTCCCGACATTGATGAATGTCAGCTGCTGCACAGAAATTTTACGGAAGTTAACCGGCTCTTGGAAGTTTTGGGACGTCCGCTTCTGGAAAAAGGGGATTACTGGACTTCGATTAAAACCTCCGGCGAAAACTATCTTGACTTTGATATGCATCAAGGCGGGTGGTATGCGGAGAGTCCTAAGACGAAAAACAGGGTGGTTTATTGTTTTATTTAGAATAAAAAAGTCTGAGTTTTAAC
>CALXTG010000191.1 GCA_944391355.1 uncultured Alphaproteobacteria bacterium | reverse complement strand
TCAGCCGCTCCTGAATAATTTCCATATGCAGCAGTCCTAAGAAACCGCAGCGGAAACCCAGCCCTAAAGCCGCCGAGTTTTCATTTTGATAATCAATGCTGGCATCGTTTAATTTCAGCTTGGCCAAAGCATCTTTCAGGCTGTCATACTGACTGCTGTCAACCGGAAAAATCGAACAAAATACAACCGGAATTGACGGCTTAAAACCATGCAGCGGCGCGGCACAGGGATTTTTATTATCGGTAATCGTATCGCCGACATTGCAGTCGCTGACACTTTTTATGCTGGCGGTAATAAATCCGACCTCACCGGGATAAAGCGCCTCGACATCCTGCATTTTCGGCGTAAAAATACCGACTTTCTCCACCTGATAAACAGCGTTGTTTGACATCATGCGGATCTGCATTTTCCTTTTGAGAACACCGTCCTTAATCCGCACCAGAATAATAACGCCGAGATAAGCATCATACCAGCTGTCAATCAGCAACGCCTTAAGCGGCGCGGAAGCATCGCCTTGAGGAGCCGGCAGGCGATTGACGATTGCCTCCAGCAGGTCATCAACGCCGAGACCGCTTTTGCCCGAAGTTTCAACCGCCTCCGAAGCATCCAGCCCGATAACGTCCTCAATCTGCCTTTTGACTTTCTCGGGATCTGCCGAAGGTAAATCAATTTTATTCAAAACCGGAATAATCTCATGGTTATTGTCAATCGCCAGATAAACATTGGCCAAGGTCTGAGCCTCAACCCCCTGCGTAGCGTCAACCACCAGAACAGAGCCCTCGCATGAAGCCAGAGAACGCGATACCTCGTAAGAAAAATCGACGTGTCCCGGCGTATCCATCAAATTGAGCTGGTAGATTCTGCCGTCTTTTGCCTTATAGTCCAGCCGCACGGTCTGCGCCTTAATGGTCATACCGCGTTCGCGCTCAATATCCATTGAATCTAAAACCTGTTCCTGCATTTCGCGCTGCTGCAGACCGCCGCAACGCTCAATCAGACGGTCGGCCAGGGTCGATTTGCCGTGGTCAATATGGGCAATGATTGCAAAATTTCTGATTAAATCCAATTCTGTCGTCATAACTCTCTCATAAAGCATTAAAAATGATTTATGCTATAAATAAAGTAAATTTTAAGATTAAGCAATATATATTCATTGAACTGAAGAACAAAAATGTATATACTGAATAGAAACGTAATCTGAGGAGGGTGCCATGAAAAAAATGATTGATATTGATTTCGGTTCAACCCGTTACGACGAGCTGGTCGAACTGCGTTATAAAATCCTTCTCGAGCCTCTGGGGCTGAAATTCCTCGATATGCACCGCGACAAAGAAGCCGGTTACCTGCATATCGGCTGCATCGAAAACCTTGACGACCGATTAGTCGGCGGCCTGATCCTTGCTCCTGTCGACAATGAGGAAATCCGCATGATGCAGGTAGCGGTTGACACAAAATATCAACACGAAGGCATTGGCCGCGAAATGGTCAAATATGCCGAAAAGCGCGCCAAAGAAGCCGGCTTTTCCAAAATAGTCATGCATGCAATGCTTTCCGTTGTCAATTTTTATGAAAGAATGGGCTATAAACAGGAAGGCGATATTTTTGAAGAAAAAGGCATTACCTTCGCCAAAATGGTTAAAAAACTTTCTTAAAACCGCAATACAAATATCCCCCGTTTCGGCGGGGGATATTTGTATATATGGAGTTAACAGACTAGAGACTGATCATAATATTTCCGGCAGCTTTGCGTCCGCGGTCATCATAAATATCATAACTGACTTTCTGTCCGTCCGTCAGGCGGCGCAGACCAGTTTTCTCCAACGCCGTGATATGAACAAAGATATCTTTCTCTCCGTTTTCGGGCTGAATAAAACCATAACCTTTTTTAGTATTAAACCATTTAACCGTACCTTTTAACATTGTTTAGAACCCCTCAAAATTGTTATTGATAGTATAATTTGCGGATGAAGCCTGCGTTGCGGGCGCAAATACCGGATGCATTTCCCATTCGGAAACCGCGGGCAATTCGCGCAGATAAGCTTCGCTGCGCCGACTGAGTTTTTTATGCATTTCTTCGGCATCAAAACCAAACCGGACATTGTCGAGCGGAACAAATTCCTGATCAAAATTAGGATAAAGAATTCTTTCATGCGCCAGCCTATAACCGCGTTTAGATCCTTCCGCCGCCAAAAAGCTCAGATAAGCGCCGACAGCCCGCAGCGGATCGGAAGCATATTTAAAGCAGGCCAGTTTAGGGTCGTCATCTTCGCCGTTTTGCAAAGCTTTCTGCATTTGCAAACCTTCTCTCCAGGCTGCAATCAGACCACTTTTATCAAAATAACGGGGATGAATTGACCACCAGCGCATTTTCCGCCTCTCCTTCTTCGAATTACTTTCCAGATATAATCCTCGCCAAACGGGTTTAAAGCCTGCCGTTCATAGAAATAAGTTTTAATCCCGGCAAATCTTCGCACTAAAGTAAATTAGACAGAAAAAGAGGTTCTGCTAAATCTTTATTAACATATATTGATTAAAATAAGAAATCATGGTAATATATTTTTATTGTCATAGTTTGGTTTATCCTCTTTTATGTCACCCTCTGACTTGATCAGAGGGTCCAGGTCAAATAAATTAGCAATATTGTTGACCTGGATGCTCCAATCAAGTTGGAGCATGACAGAGGCGGAGATAAAGTCGGAGTATGACAGTATAGGGGAACCAGAATAACAAAAGGCCGAGAGAATGTCGGGGATTTCGTTAACAGCGTCGTTTTTTTACTGTCATCCTGAAGCTCACACCCTACTGGATGTGAGACATTCAGGATCCACAGACCGCTGCGAAGCTGTCCTTATTATGGAGATGCTGAACCAAGTTCAGCATGACGGGAAATGAGTGCGATAAGTCTGACAGCGTCGATGCGCAGCAACTTGTTGAGCTTGCAGAATATTGCAGGCCAACAGGATATTGTGCAGAATCGCTTAGCGACCGGCCTTAAAGTTTCTTCGGCAATCGATAATCCCTCTTCTTATTACACCGCTTCTTCCTTAAACAATCGAGCCGCGGATTTAACCACCTTGTTGGACGCTATGTCGCAGGGCGTGCAGACGATTAAAGCAGCAACCGAAGGCTTAAGCGCAGCGGCCGGTTATTTGGAGCAAATGCGTTCCGTTACCGAAAGGGTTTTGACCGAGGCCGAGCTTGTTCCTTATCAGGCCGAAATCGAGTTTGATACCGACGTTGACGCTTTACTGGCCGAAGGCTATACAGCAATCACCGCGGATATGACCATAGATGAAGTACAGGCAATCTTGGATACCGACAACGCCAAGGTCGTTTTGACTGAAGATATTACCTTTAATTCTACAGTTATGGCACACGGCGAAAATATTGTTATTAATGGCGGTGGTCATACTCTTACCATGCATGGTATTTATAACTATGGTTCCGGTGCAGCAATAGAGAATATGAAAATTGTCAATAATGCGGCTGATTCATCTTCTATTGCCCGTTCCATATACGATACGGGCGGAAACGTTACGGTCAGAAATCTGGATATTGTTCAGGATAATACGGTTGGCCGGGCAACAGCACTGCAAAT
>CALXTG010000190.1 GCA_944391355.1 uncultured Alphaproteobacteria bacterium | reverse complement strand
AGTACTGCTGTATTGCGCTGTTTTTGGCTATATGCGTTTTTTCAGTCAGAGCCAGAGCATCTCCGTTGTCAGCAAACGGAAACTTAACCTTAACTCCGTTTGCGGAGACTGTTCAATCTTATCAGCTTGCCAAAGTCTATTTTCTCCCCGACTGGAGCGACAAGGGAATGAGCTTTGACGGCACGGATGAAAAACCCTGTACCGAGGCTTGCCCGCAAAAGACAAGTTATGACTGCGCTTCCGGACAAACCGAAACTTATACCAACAGCTGCGGGTTAACCTGTTCGCGCTGTGTTGAATGTTACGGCTGTGAGGCTAAGGGTTATACATTAAGTAAATGCCCCGAAAATGCTTCCTGCCTGAATGACTGCTGTAATAATCTTTATAAATTAGTGAGCTGCGACAGCGGATATGTTTTAGACGGCAATAGCTGCCGAACTGAAACCTGCAGCGATAACCCAAACATCTGTACCGGCGGCAAGACCTGTATCAGCGGAAGCTGCCAATGTCCAAACGGCAAAACCGAGGTCAGCGGCAAATGCGAAACTTCAACCTGTAAAAACGGGGGAATAACCTGCAGCGGTTCTGCCGGGGTGTGTAACGAAACGACCGGAAAATGCGTACAGTGTTTGACAAACAGTGACTGCGGTGGCGGCAAAGAATGTAATGCCAATAATCAATGCATTGTTCCCGATGCCTGCGCCGGTGTGACCTGTAGCGGGGGCAAAAGCTGTATCGACGGCACCTGTGTCTGTCCCAGCGATCAGGTGGACAATAACGGAACCTGCGAGGCTCCAAACTGTGCTAACGGCGGGGTTACTTGCGGCAGTGGCGAAACCTGCAATACAGCTACCAAACTCTGCGAAGCCGAACAAAGATCCAAATGCTATGAAGCCGTTATTGCCCAGGGGTATTTAGCGGCAGAAACAGCCGAGGATTTGAAACAGATTTTGACACTGAGTGAAGATGAACCGGTTTTTAATAACAGAATTTATATCTTAGGGGCGATTGAAATTGATGACTTCAAATTTACGGCTGATCCGGTTCTTCAAGGACAGGTCGGCAGCATATCATCTTTCCCGCATACGGTTGATTTACGCGACAGTAATTCAGCTTTAGAGGAAGGTATCTGTTCTTATAACGATATAGGTCCGTCCGATGTTTCTCTTCTAAATCCGTCGCTGAATGTCACGAATGAATTTATTGTTTCAGGCGCAACAACGACGTCGATGATAAATCTTAAAATTAACAAGCTGTCTTTGGAGGGCGTATCTTTTACCAACAATGGAAATATAGCATTCCCGGGAGAAACCTCTACAGAAATAGAAAATGTCTATAATAAAAAACCGATGCTGGGAATGGGCGGCACGACATGGAATATTAACAGCCGTGTTGTAATCAACAAAGCCGACTTTAATGCCGAGCTTTCTAACGCGGTTATGATCAAGATGAAACAGGGCGGATTAATGATTGACGAACTTAATCTGACGGATCCTCAATTTTCAGGGAACCTTTTCCTGACAATAAATGCAACCAATTCAAGCGCTATTCATCTGAAAAAAATAAACATCCAGCAAACCGGGGCAAGAATTGCGCTGGATAACAGTTCTCTTAACATATACGGCCCGGTCGCTCTCGGCGGGGAAAGAAGTCCGTCCGGCATTGAAGGACTTCCGGCGGTTTCCTGTGACGGGGGAGAATCAAAGCGGCGCGGTCTTGACATCAGCCTCAACAACGGCAGCATTTTTTACGAAAGG
Source organism: uncultured Alphaproteobacteria bacterium (assembly GCA_944391355.1). Lineage (GTDB taxonomy): Bacteria > Pseudomonadota > Alphaproteobacteria > RF32 > CAG-239 > CALXWF01. Next base: position 5,162 of record CALXTG010000190.1, on the reverse strand, counting down.
AGTATGGAACCCGACGGTACTGCTCCGGTTCTGCAACCGGGATTGAATCTGGAAATGTTGATGTCAGACAATAAAAGCTGTATTAAACAATACAACAGCCAATATGGAAAGATACAGGAATTCTGCGGTTTGAATACCGGAGATTACTATGAAGGCAAGCTGGCTGACTGGACTTTGTTTATACATTATTCAACCCAGGGAGAAAACACTTCCGGACCTGTCATCGGTCCGTATCAATGTAACAGTTGGGCACTTCCGTTCTTCCTGAATTACAGCAGCATTGCCAACGACCGAATATTCAGCGGAACAAACGGCTGTACATATTATCATTTTAACCTCCTATGAAGGTAAAGAAAACAAACCCCGGAAATTAAATCCGGGGTTTGTTTTTTAAGCTACCTGACCGTGGCAATGTTTGAATTTACGGCCGCTGCCGCAGGGACAGGGGGCGTTACGGGATACTTTGCCCCAAGTTGCCGGATTATTTGGGTCAACCTGCATTTGCGCATATTTAAAAGGCACATTTTTCTCAGGCTCGGACGCTTCATTTCCGACCAGGCTTTGCGGGCGTTCATGAATTTCCTGAACATTCTGGTGACGAACCTCGCGGCTGGCCAAAGCATCGGCAGAATCGGTCTGGATCTGCGTGCGGCAGAGAATGAAGGTTGTCTTTTCGCGCAGCTGATCCAGCATATTGGAAAAGAGGTTAAAGGCTTCTTTCTTATACTCATTCAGCGGATCTTTCTGGCCGTAAGCGCGGAGAACAATGGTATGGCGCATATGATCCAGCGTGGCGATATGATCTTTCCAGAGCTGATCCAAAACCTGCAGCAAAATCCCCTTTTCGACCATACGCAAAACTTCGGCCGGAACATTGCGGTTCTTTTCAACCAGCTGTTTTTCAACTTCATCAAGAATCCGCGCCGTCATTTCCTCGACGCCGAGGCCTGATTCATTTCCCCAGTTGGTTACCGGCAAGTTCAACCCTGTAACCCGCAGCAACTCAGCCTGAAGTTCATTTAAACGCCAGTCTGCCGGAGCCGAACCATAAGGGATATAAGAGGCAACGATTTCGGCCAGATAATCATGACGCATATCGGCAACGGTTTCCGAAACATCGGTCGCTTCCATCAGTTCTTTGCGCTGTTCATAAATAACTTTCCGCTGATCATTCATAACGTTGTCATATTTCAGCAGGTTTTTACGAATATCAAAGTTGCGTTCTTCAACTTTCTGCTGTGCTTTTTCCAGCGCTTTGCTGATCCAGGGATGAACCAGCGCTTCGCCTTCGGGAAGCCCCAGACGCTGCAGCATTGCCGACATTCTTTCCGAACCGAAAATCCGCATCAGGTCATCTTGCAGCGAAAGGAAGAATTTTGACGTTCCGGGATCCCCCTGACGACCGGAACGGCCGCGCAGCTGATTGTCAATACGGCGGCTTTCATGGCGCTCGGTGCCGAGCACATACAAACCTCCGGCTTCGATTGCTTTTTGTTTGCCTTCTTCAATCTCGGCCTTCAATTTGGTTTTTAATTTTTCAACTTCTTCGGGCGTTTCGTTTCCGGTCAGCATTTCTTTCAAACGCATATCCAGATTACCGCCGAGCTGAATATCGGTACCACGGCCGGCCATATTGGTGGCAATCGTAATCGCACCGGGAACGCCGGCCTGAGCAACAATTGCGGCTTCGCGCTCATGATGGCGGGCATTCAAAACTTCAAAACGGACATTGCTTTTGGCACGCAGCATCTCGGCCACCAATTCGGATTTTTCAATTGAAGTGGTGCCGACCAGCACCGGCTGACCGCGGCGGTGACAATCAAGAATCGTGTCAATAATCGCCTTATATTTTTCCTGTTCGGTACGATAAATTTCATCATGGTGGTCAATTCGCGAAACCGGGCGGTTGGTCGGGATTTCGACAGCCGATAAATTGTAAATATCCGCAAATTCGGCTTCTTCAGTCATGGCCGTACCGGTCATACCAGCCAGTTTGGGATACAGACGGAAATAATTTTGGAAAGTAATCGAGGCCAAAGTCTGATTTTCCGACTGGATTGCCACGCCTTCCTTGGCTTCAATCGCCTGATGCAAACCGTCGCTGTAACGGCGCCCTTCCATCATGCGGCCGGTAAATTCATCGATAATGACAACCTTGCCGTCTTTCACGATATAGTCAATGTCGCGCAGATGCATTTTGTGCGCCCGCAGCGCCTGGTTGACATGATGAACCAGCGTTACATTCCCCAGATCATATAAGCCGCCGTCTTTAATCAGCCCGACTTCTTTTAAAAGCTGTTCGACGTGTTCCATACCGCTTTCGGTGAGTACCACGGTCTTGGCTTTTTCGTCTTTTTCATAATCGCTCTCAACCAGCTTGGGGATAATTTTGTTGACCAGAATATATTTTTCCGAAGAATCTTCGGCCGCCCCGGAAATAATCAGCGGGGTACGGGCTTCATCGATGAGAATCGAGTCGACTTCGTCGACGATGGCATAATTGAAAGGACGCTGTACCATTTCGGACAAGGAAAATTTCATATTGTCGCGCAGATAATCAAAACCCAGCTCGTTATTGGTACCGTAAATAATGTCGCTGTTATAGGCCGCCCGGCGTTCTTCGTCATTTTTGCCGTGAACGATAAAATCAACGGTCAGCCCGAGAAAACGGTAGACCTGCCCCATCCATTCGGCATCGCGCTGCGCCAGATAATCATTGACGGTCACGATATGGACGCCCTTGCCTTCCAGCGCATTAAGATAAGCTGCCAGCGTAGCGACCAGCGTTTTACCTTCACCGGTTTTCATTTCAGCGATCATGCCTTTGTGCAGCACAATACCGCCGATCAGCTGAACATCATAATGACGCTGGCCGAGAGTTCGTTTGGCAGCCTCACGCACCACGGCAAAAGCTTCCGGCAGCAGATCGTCAAGCGTCCAGCCGTCTTTCAGGCGCTGTCTGAACTCCAGAGTTTTGGCTTTCAGTTCCTCGTCGCTTAATTTTGAAATTTCAGGTTCCAGAGAATTGATTTTTTGAACGGTTTTGAATTGTTTTTTGACGAATCTGTCGTTGGCACTGCCGAAGATGCTGCGTGCTATTCTGCCTAACATAAATTTTCACCTTATATACTTATTGTTAATCTTTTTTACATTTAGTGTTTATACGCAATAAAGTCAATAGAAGTTGCCAAAGTTATAAACTATCACAAAAAAATAGAGTGGAATTATCCACAAATGTATTATATAAAGAATGAAGTTAAAATTTTATCGGAGGTATCTCTATGCAAAAAAAATATCTGGTTACGGCAGTTTTAAGCCTGCTGCTGGTTAATCCGGCTTTATCAACGGCCGAAGGCAAAGACGGCGTTGCCGCTGTTGTCAACGGCGAAAAAATTACGGTCAGCGACATTCGCCAAACTTATGAAGCCAACCCGCAGGTTAAAGCGCAAATGCCGTTTGATGAATATTATAACCGCGCCCTTGATTATGCGGTCAGCACCAAACTGGTCGACCAGGCTGCGGCCAAGGCAAAAATCACCGAAACCAAAGAATATAAAAAGCAGTTGGAAATCGCTAAAAAAGAACTGGCCAAGAAAGTTTATATCGAAAGCCAGGTTGACAAGAATATCAGCGATGCCGATCTTAACAAGCTTTACGACGAATATAAAGGCAGCTTCAAACCCGAAAAGGAAATCAAGGCCAAACATATTCTGGTTGACAATGAAGCTACGGCCAAGGAAGTTATCGCCAAACTGAAAAAAGGCGGCAATTTTGATACGCTGGCCAAACAATATTCCAAAGACGCTTCCGATTTGGGTTATTTTACCGAAGGCACGATGGTACCCGAATTTTCCGAAGCCGCGTTTAAGCTGAAAAAAGGACAATATACGCAAACGCCGGTTAAAACACAGTACGGATATCACATTATCAAAGTCGAAGATATCCGCGATACCAAACCAGCTGATTTCAAGACCGTTCGTCCGCAGCTCAAAGCCATTTTGGCCGAAAAAGCCATTGTCCAGACCATCGGCGGGCTTAACGAAAAGGCCTCAATTCAGAAATATGACCTAAAAGACCAGCCGCTCGGCAAATAAGGCGCATATTATCCGCCCAAAAAAGCCCCGCCATACCGGCGGGGCTTTTTTACGGGCTGAATAAATTATTAAATCAGCCCCATTTTCTGAGCGGTAACAACCGCCTGAGTCCGGTTGGTAACACCGAGCGAACGCAGCAGAGCGTTAATATGCAGTTTGACAGTTGCTTCGGAGACACCCATATTATAGGCAATCTGCTTGTTCGACAGCCCCTGGGCAACCAGCCCCAAAACCTCGGATTGACGATTGGTCAACATTTTATTTTTCGGCTTATCGCCGTTTTGCGCGCTGTTGGCGGAAGAAGAGCCGGTTTCAAAAACCGAAGGCGGGAAATAAGTGCCGCCGTCCAAAATCAGCTTAAGCGCCCCGCTTAAAACTTTGGTATCAGAACGTTTGGGAATATAGCTGCTGATCCCCTGCTCCAGACTTTTGCGAATGCTGCGGCTGTCTTCTGTGGCGGAAATAACGACATAACGGGCGCCGTTTGATTTTTTGCGCAATTCGGCAAGACCTTCTTCCCATTGCATATCGGGCATATCAAGGTCGATAATTATTAAATCAAGCTTCTTTTCATCATCAAGGATTTTTAAAGCCTGCGAAAAACTGCCGGCCTGAAAAACGACCGCCTGCGGGTCAATACGTTCCAAATTCAGACTGAGGCCGTCACGAAACAGGGCATGGTCATCGGCAATAAGAACTTTCATCTGCATCTCCTAACTCTTCAAACAACAGGCAGTTGTTCATGTATGATTTATAGCACAAAAGGTTTAGATTGTCTATCATTATCAGGTAATATATGATGCAAATTTTTATTTTAAAGGGAGTTCCAAATATTCCACGCCCGCTTCATCAAACATTTCGCGCGAATAGCCCAGTTTATCGCGCCAGGTGTTCTGCGGCGTGCTTTCGTCAATTTCAACCTTATGGGTGACGACCATGGCGATTCCGGCCTGAATTATGGCCCGGGCGCAGTCAGTACAGGGCGCATGTGTCGCATACATCACGCAGCCTTTTAAAGAAGTTCCGGTCAGACAGGCATTATAAATGGCATTGCGTTCGGCATGCTCA
>CALXTG010000189.1 GCA_944391355.1 uncultured Alphaproteobacteria bacterium | reverse complement strand
AAATATGCCATTAAAGACCCCTAGACAAGGGAGGGGTTTTTAATGGCGCATTCGGAGGGGTTCGAACTCACAACCTTCTGATACGTAGTCAGATGCTCTATCCAATTGAGCTACGAGTGCATATGTTTTTCTGACAACAAAACCTACATACCCCAATTAAATTTTTTTTGCAAGCAAAATTTTTAATTTTTTTAAAAGATTTTTAATCTATTTCCCGTAAAACTTAGGTCACAGGTATGTATAACCGTGCAGAAAAGCCATTTCATACTTGTTTTTTTACAAAATTATCTTTACAAAGTAAGATAATGGTGTAAAAAACAATTTGTTATATAACAACCTAATTTTTCAAAAAGGTACTTTATTAATGAAAAAAATAGCCCTTCAACTGTCTTTGTCAGCCTTTGCAATGATAGCGCTCAACGCCTGCACCTATTCTTCGGACGCGCTGTTTCCTTCATTGTTCGGTTCCGACACGCAGGAAGAATATGCCGCTGACAGCAAAAATTCCTCCGAAAATGATCTGCCCCAACTGGGAACAACGAATTTTCAGCCTCTGGACATCGCCCAGGGCAGCAATACCGGCACTTTTGTCGGCCAGAAAGTCGTTTCTTTCCGTACTGATCTGACCCAGTTGCAGGCTTCTATCCGCAAACATAACGAAGATTTGCAGAAGATTCGCGCCTCGGTCATTAATAATGCCTTACAATATCATAAAGTTATCGGTATGATTGAAGCCAAGCTTCAGGTCGGCACCACCCCCGGCAATCCGCAGATGTATACCATGCTGCAGAATGCCCAGAACAACATTCAGGTTATGAACAGCAACACCATTGCCCTCAATCAGCTGTCGCAGCGTGTTGCGTCCGATGCCGCCATGACTTCTTTCCTGGCCGACTCGATTAAAGCCACTTACGGCGTTTCCGGCGCGGTTGATGAAGATCACCGCCAGTTAAGAATTCTGGAAAACGAATCAAACCAGACGTCCATTCTGATCAACAGCCTGCTTCAGGAAATCAATAACGACATCTCCCGCCAGCAGCAGTATATCGAAACCGCCAAAAACTATATTGTTGATTTGAACAGCGCTATTAAGAGCGGCAGTTTTATGGGAGCCCCCTTACCGGTAGCCGGTACTCAGGCGCGCGGTCTGGGACAGTCTTATTCCGGCACGCATAATATTTCGGGCAAACCGCTGTTTGTGGCAAAATTTAACCGTCAGGATGTTAAATATCAGGACGGCCTGCGTCAGGCCGTCAAACGCGCTCTGGCAACCAAACCCGGCGTTTTCTTTGACGTCGTTGCCGTCAGCCCCGCCAACGGCAGTGCTTTGTCAAGCTCCAGCGCCCGCAACAACGCCAATAATGTCTTTCAGGAAATGATTGAGATGGGCGTCGGCGCCGATAAAATTTCGCTGTCAGCCAAAACCAGCGACAGCGCCAATGCTTCGGAAGTTCATGTTTACGTCCGCTAAGCAGTAAAATAAAGTACCTTAAGCCCCGTTTGCCGGGGCTTTTCTTTTATCTTTTTCTTTTCTGCCGCAGCGGCTCCGAAAATTTTAATTTCGTAACTATATATTTACCAAAAGCCGCTAGGTTATATAAAAAATGATTGTCATCTGTCCCGGACTTATGCTTAAATAATTTCGGGAGAACCGATAGCAAAGGAAGACCGCCATGATGTTTATCAAAAAATTAATAATGGGTATTGCCGCGTTTTTTCTGATTCTATGGGGCGGCGCGGGTACTCAGAGCAATAATATGCTTTTGCAGGGCGGCGGTTTTATCGGCCTGATTATCGGTTTGGTCGTGCTTTATATTTTTGCCAAAATGGCCTGGCGGGCAATGGGCTGCCTGCCGTCTTTTCTGGTAATAACCGCGATTTTAATTTTTATTTTATATGCGATCGGCGCCTTCAGCCAGGGGATCGGCGGGGTCGGCACCATGCTGAAAAGTTTTCTCGGCCAGGGCAGCGCCCCGCAGGCACAACAGGTTCGCCGGACTCAGGCGGCCGGCGCTTTGCAGCTGCTCGACGAACAGGATTTTGAAGCCGAAATCGGCGAAGGTTTTGAAACGGAAGAAATGTATTATGTCGAAGAAAACGCCGTTGCGCCGCAGCCCCGTGAAGCAGCTCCGCAGCCCCAGCCGCAGCAGGCGCCTCAAACCGGCACTTTCGGCCAGTTGATAAATTCGCTGACCGGCAGCGGAGAGGCCGCTCCCGCGCCGATGAATCCTGAAAATTTCCCCGCGATTTATGAACCGGCCCGGGTTATCAACGGGGACACGCTTATGATTGCCGGCCGCTATTTCCGCCTGTTCGGCATTGACGCGCCGGAATCTAACCAAACCTGCGCCGACCGCAACGGCAGAGCCTACCATTGCGGGCGCAAAGCGGCAACCTGGCTGCGTGACTGGATTCAGGATTATCCGCTGACCTGCCATATTATGCAGCAGGATTCAAAAGGCAATATGGTCGGAACCTGCAAACTCGGCGAATATGACCTTGGCGCGGCGCTGGTTAACGCCGGCTGGGCAGTGGCTTATCCCAAGTACAGCCAGGTTTATATTCCCTATGAACATCAGGCGCGCGAAAATCTGCGCGGCCTGTGGCAGGGACAATTTTACAAACCCTGGGATTGGCGGGTTATGCAGACCAAAAAACCGAAAATCAAAATTACCCGTCCCAAAAAAGCCAAGAAAAATCTGCTTGATTAGGATCTGCCATGGCTGAGAGCGATTACATTTTTCACGCCTTTTCCGAAGCCGATACGGCAGCCTTGGGAGAGCTTCTGGCGGCGCGGGCGCAGCCGGGCGACGTGTTTGCCCTCTACGGCACATTGGGAATGGGAAAAAGCGTTTTGGCCCGGGCTTTTATACAAAAGCTTTGCGGCGGCCAGGAAGTTCCCAGCCCGACTTTTACGCTGGTTCAAACTTATGAAGCGCCGGAATTTGATATTTATCATTTTGACTTATACCGCCTTAAATCTGCGGAAGAAATTTTTGAAATCGGCGTTGAAGAGGCGCTTTACGGCAATGTCTGCCTGATTGAATGGCCCGAAAAAATGGGCGGTTACCTGCCCCGCGATATATTCCGGATAGTAATCGAGCCCGAAGGGCAGGGACGGCGGATAACCGTCAGCGCGGCCTCTCCGGCCCGGATTGCCCGCTTAAAGGAGCTGCCGGTTCATGCTTAATATTCATGCCTCCTGCGTTGCCTGGCAAAATCAGGGAATTTTGATTTTCGGCCCTTCCGGCGCCGGAAAATCGGATTTATGCCTGCGGCTGATTGCGGAGCACAGCGCGGTGCTGATTGCCGATGACCGGAGCGAAATTGAGCTTAAAGGCGAAAAGCTGCTGGCCGCCGCTCCGGCGAATATCCGCGGAAAACTCGAAGTGCGCGGCGTCGGGATTGCCGATATGCCTTTTGTTTCCGATATTCCGCTGGCCCTGGCAGTGCAAATTGTTCCGCCCGGCAGCGAAATAGAAAGGCTGCCGCTGCCGCAGCGTTATAAAGTCGCGGGCGGCTCGCTGCCGCTGATTAAAATTCATGCTTTTGAGGCTTCGGCGCCGGCGAAAATTCTGCTGGCCTTAAAAATCGGTGGAACTTGTGATGAAAAGCAACAAGCTTGTTGATTTATTGGGGGTTAAACGCTAAAATGACGCAAATTTTATTAATTAAAGAGAGAATATCATGGCTGTAAAACGCGTAGAGAATTTTTTGAGAACCCTCGGCAAACCTTTGGTCGTTTTTATTTCCCGGCTGGGGGCTCTGACATCTTTTATTGCCCAAACCCTTTATAACTGCGTCACGCCGCCCTTTTATCTGCGCCTGCTCGGCAGACAGATGATTGATATCGGCTTCTACTCGCTGCCGGTAGTGGCTTTGACAACGATTTTCGCCGGTATGGTCATCGCCTTGCAGACTTATTCGGGTTTTTCAAGTTACGGCGCCGAAAGCGCGGTCGCTTCGGTTGTCTTGATTTCGGTAACCCGCGAACTGGCGCCGGTTTTCAGCGGCCTGATGGTTGCCGGGCGTATCGGCGCGGCAATGGCGGCCGAAATCGGAACCATGCGCGTTACCGAACAGATTGACGCTCTGGTAACGCTGTCGACCAACCCTTTCAAATATCTGGTAACTCCGCGGGTCTTGGCTGCGGTTATGGTTCTGCCGCTGCTGGTTTTGATCGGCGATATTATCGGTATCTTCGGCGGTTTTGTCATCGCGGTTTATAAACTGGGCTTTAACCCCGCCAATTATATTAATTCAACGATTAACGGCCTTGAAAGCCTTGATATTGTCACCGGCGTCGTCAAAGCCTGCGTTTTCGGCTTTATCATTGCCGTCATGGGCTGCTATAACGGATATAAATCCAAAGGCGGCGCCCAGGGCGTCGGCGAAGCCACCACCAATGCCGTGGTTTCGGCTTCAATTCTGATTCTGGTCTTTAACTATATCATCACCGAACTTTTCTTCTCGAAATAAGGATAAATTTCATGACGGAAACCAAAATAAAAGTCAGCAACCTGCATAAAGCTTTCGGAAAGAAAGTCGTGCTTGACGGTGTTGATCTGGAAATCAAAAAAGGTGAATCTCTGGTCGTTATCGGCGGTTCGGGAACCGGAAAATCGGTTTTGATTAAATGTATTCAGGGGTTATTGACGCCCGATACCGGCTCAATTCTGGTCGATGATCAGGAAGTTGTCGGAGCAGCCCGCAGCGAGCGGGACAGCCTGCATTCAAAAATGGGAATGCTTTTTCAGGGCGGCGCGCTGTTTGACAGTCTGAGCGTCTGGGAAAACGTTGCTTTCGGCCTGATTGAAAACCAGCGTCTCAGCAAAAAAGTTGCCAAAGTCGAGGCTATCCGCGTTTTGCGCCAGGTTGGCCTGGCGCCCGATGTCGCCGATTTATCACCTTCCGAGCTTTCCGGCGGTATGCAGAAACGCGTCGGCCTGGCCCGGGCAATCGCCACCCGTCCCGAAATCATTTTCTTTGACGAACCGACTACCGGGCTGGATCCGATTATGGCCGACGTTATTAACGAATTGATTATTGAATCGGTTAAAGGTCTGGGCGCAACGGCTCTGACCATTACCCACGACATGGCTTCCGCCCGTAAAATCGCCGATAAAATCGCTATGCTCTATAAGGGTAAAATTATCTGGTACGGCACGGTTAAGGAAATGGACAAGACCAATAACGAATTTGTCAAACAGTTTATCAACGGCTGTTCTCAGGGGCCGATTAAAGTCGAGGTTTAACCATGGTCAAAAAAGGCGTCGAATTTGTCTGTGAAAACTGCGGGGCGGTTTATCCCAAATGGCAGGGCAAATGTGATGCCTGCAATGAATGGAACACCATTGTCGAAGAAAAAATCGGCGGCGAAGGTTTTTCTAACTTTGCTCCCAAGAAAAAAGGCAAAATCATAGAGTTTGTGCCGTTAAGCGGCTCGCAGCAGAAACTTGAACGCCTGACAACCGGCATTCGGGAGCTTGACCGCGTTTGCGGCGGCGGCCTGGTTCCCGGTTCGGTCATTCTGGTCGGCGGCGATCCCGGCATCGGCAAATCGACTTTGCTGCTGCAGGCCTGTGCCAAAGTTGCCGACCTGCCCGGCAACCCCGAATGTTATTATATTTCCGGCGAAGAAGCGATTGACCAGGTGCGCATTCGCGCCAAGCGCTTAAAGCTTGAACAGTCGCCGGTAAATCTGGCCAGCGCCACCGAAGTTAAAGATATTATCGCCACGTTGGAAAAATCGGCGGCCGCGGTAGTTATTATCGACTCCATTCAGACCATGTATCTCGAAGAAGTCGAATCTACCCCCGGCTCGGTTGCCCAGGTGCGCGCCAGCGCCTATGAGCTGATAAAGCTGGCCAAGAAAAAAGGATTTACGCTGTTTTTGGTCGGACATGTTACCAAACAGGGCGCCATTGCCGGTCCCCGCGTTTTGGAACATATGGTCGATACCGTGCTTTATTTTGAGGGCGAACGCGGCCATCATTTCCGCATTTTGCGCGCAGTCAAAAACCGTTACGGCGCCACCGATGAAATCGGCGTGTTTGAAATGCAGGATCAGGGCTTGGTCGAAGTCGAAAATCCGTCGGCTTTGTTTCTGGCCGAACGTCAGGGAAATATCTCGGGTTCCTGCGTTTTTGCCGGAATTGAAGGTTCTCGTCCGGTATTGGTGGAAATCCAGGCGCTGGTCAGCCCGACCGGTTATTCGAGCCCCAAACGCGCGGTGGTCGGCTGGGATTCCAATCGGCTGGCAATGGTTCTGGCGGTTTTGGAAGCCCGCTGCGGCATGAACTTAAGCGCGCAGGATGTCTATCTGAACATTGCCGGCGGCCTGCGCATTTCCGAACCGGCCGCGGATCTGGCCGTTGCCATGGCCGTGATTTCGTCCCTGACCAATAAACCTCTGCCGGCAGATATGGTCATTTTCGGCGAAATCGGTTTATCGGGCGAAATCCGCGCCGTTTCTCAGCCCGGCCTACGGCTGAAAGAAGCGCACAAACTCGGCTTTACCAGCGCGATTAATCCGCAGAATCACAGCAAAGAAAAGAAGCATTACGATATGACCGTTTATGAAATCGGCAATGTTCAACGGCTTATTAATTGGTTTAATTAGGAATCTGCCATGTCCCAGCTTAATAATCTTGATGTTATTATCTTAATCGTTGTTGCCATTTCGGCTCTGATTGCGCTCAGCCGCGGTCTGATAAAAGAAGTGCTGTCGATTGTCGGCTGGGTGCTGGGATGCGCGGCCATCATTTATCTGCTGCCGTTTTTAAGCCCGATTGCCGGCGTCTATATTAAAAGCCCGACCATGGCCGGTATTGCCGCGTCTTTATTTATCCTGATTGTCTTTCTGATTGTCTGGATTCTTCTGACCGGCAATCTGGTAGGCAAAGTCCGCAACAGCAAACTCGGCAGCATTGACCGCCTGCTCGGGCTGTTTTTCGGCATTTTAAGAGCTTTTCTGCTGGTTATTCTGGTTTATATCCTCATCAGCTGGATTCAGCCTAAAGACAAATGGTCGGATACATTTAAAGAATCTAAATATTTCAATATCGCCGGCGAATTCGCCCGTCCGATTGAGAATCTGATTCCCGCCGATACGTTGGAAGCTATCCGCAATAAGACCAAAGACTTTGACAAATCCGCCGGAGAAAAAGACGATGAGGAAGAGCCGGTTGCGGTTATCGAATCTCCGGAAAAAAGCGAAACCGACGAGCTTTTTGAAAAGCTGGCCCGCCCGCAGGTCGAAAAGGCCAAGAAAAAAACTCAGGCTAAAATAAAAGAAGAATTTAAAGGCTATAACCAAAGCGAACGCAATAATCTTGACCGTCTGATCGAAAACGTCGAATAACGCGGCCTCGCTCACCAGGCGTTGGGAATATGCTGCAGCCGCAGAGGTTTCAGCGTTATCAAAACCGCGTCAAATCGTATATTGCAGCCGGAAAATTCGGGATAATGTTTGACAAAGGCTTCGGCGGCGCGGGAAATGCGGCGGCGCTGGCGGAGCAGAATTGCATAAGCCGCCCGGGACATATCGCGGCGTTTTTTCACTTCAACAAAAACCAGCGTCTGCTTTTTCCGCATAATAATATCGACCTCTCCGGCGGAAGTGCCGCGCCCGGTGACATAATTGCGCGCCAGCAGGCGGTAACCTTTGCAGCGCAGATACCATACCGCCAGAAATTCCGCCAGCTTTCCCGAAAAATCAGCTTTCATTTTTTATCCTTAACGCCGTCTGATAAACCTCATTCTTATTCAGGGAAAAGGTTTCGACCACCGTTTTAACCGCGCTTTTCAGCGGCATATCCGCCAGCAGACGCCGCAGCTCGGCTTCGACGTCAACCTCGCTGTCGTTTTTTTTAAGCGGCGGCGCCACCATAAAAACCATTTCACCCTTAGGCTCTTTGGCGTTGAAACGGGCAATCAGCTCTTCGGCGGTTCCGGTCAGGCATTCTTCATAAAGTTTGGTAATTTCACGGGCAACGGCAAGCCGGCGGCCGGCGAAAATTTCAGCTGCCGCCGTCAGCGTTTTGATAATCCGCGGCGCCGTTTCATAAAAAACCAAAGTGGCGGGAATTGCTTTAAGCTCGCTGAATAAATCCTGCCGGGCCTTATCTTTGTTGGGAATGAAACCGGCGAACATAAACCGGTCGGTCGGCAGCCCGGCCAGCTGCAAAGCGCAGATTAAGGCGCAGCAGCCGGGAATAACCGTAATATAAATTCCAGCGGCGCGGCAATGGTTGATCAGCTTGTATCCCGGGTCGGAAATCAAAGGCGAACCGGCATCACTGACCAGCGCCACCGCCTGTCCGCCCGAAATCAGGGCAATTAATTTGCCGGCCTGTTCCTCTTCATTATGGTCATGAAGGGTGATAAATGTTTTTTGAATGCTTATATTGAGCAGGGATAACAGTTTTTTGGTAATGCGCGTATCTTCGCAGGCTATGACTTCCGCGGCTTTCAGGGTTTCTATCGCCCGCTCGGACAAGTCATGAATATTACCGATCGGCGTGGCGACAATGTATAATCCGTTTTTCATTATCTCGCTCTTTACATTAGAGTTTTTTTAATTTAAGTTGGTGTCAAGACAGAATTGTTTTATATTTTGGGATAAATTGCAAGTGTTAAAAAAAATTAGTTTCAGTATTTTCTGCCTGCTGTTAATGAGCTGTTCGTCTTCGGTTTCTACCCGCGGCGGCGTTGAGACCATGACTTCAGACATCAGCGAAGTCAATTTCGGCGGCGATGAAAATTTCCGGGTCGGGGTTTTGCTGCCGCTGACCGGTAAAGCGGCCAAACACGGCCAGGGCATGAAAAACTATACCCTTATGGCTATGGAAGACGTTAAAAACCCGCGTCTGGTTTTGCAGTTCTATGACACCCAGAGTACGCCGGGCGGCGCGCGCATTGCCGTTGAAAACGCCCTGAGCCAGAATGTCAGCATGATCCTGGGGCCTTTAATGAGCAGCGAAGTTCAGGCCATTACGCCGGAAACAACCTATCGCAGCGTTCCGGTAATTGCCTTTTCCACCTCTGAAGAAGTTTTGCAGCCCGGCGTCTATACGTTGGGACTGACAGTAAAAGAACAGGTCGACAGAATCATTTCCTATGCCTCTTTGCAGGGACGGCAGCGGTTTGCTTTGTTGCTGCCGGACAACAATAACGGTATCGCCACCGCCCGGGCGGCGATTGCCGCGGCTGGGAAGGCCGGCACTTCGGTCGTCAGAATCGCTTTCTATCCGCCGGAAACCAATGATTTTTCCGAAATCCTCAAACAACTGACCGATTATAACCGCCGCAGCACACGTCTGCAAAAAATCAAAAATTCACTGCAGCGCCGCGCCGACAACGGAGATGCCGCCGCGCAAAAGGTGTTAAAAAGGCTGGATACGCTGGACACCCTGGGCGAGGTTGATTTTGATGCCGTGCTGATTCCGGAATCGGGGCCGCGTTTGAAATCGGCAATCGCAATGTTCGGTTATTATGACGTTTTTTCGCCGCAGGTCCGCTT
>CALXTG010000188.1 GCA_944391355.1 uncultured Alphaproteobacteria bacterium | reverse complement strand
CAATTGCCGAAGAAACTTTAAGGCCGGTCGCCAAGCGGTTTTGCACAATATCCTGCTGTCTTGCAATGTTCTGCAAGCTCAACAAGTTGCTGCGCATTGACGCTGTTAACGAAATCCCCGACATTCTCTCGGCCTCTTGTTATTCTGGTTTCCCTTACTTGTCATACTCGGGCTTTATCTCCGTCTCTGTCATGCTCCAACTTGATTGGAGCATCCAGGTCAACAATAAGGCTTATTTATTTGACCTGGACCCTCTGATCAAGTCAGAGGGTGACATAAAAGAGGATAAACCAAACTATGACAATAAAAATATATTATCATAATTTCCTATTCTAATCAATATCTGTTAATAAATATTTAGCGTGGTCTCTTTTTCTGTCTAAACCGATTTAAAGGCCGGAAGGTTTTTGGCAATAAAAAACACCGCCCGAAAGCGGTGTCAGTTTGGAAAAATAAAATTTAGTCATCACAGGCTAAATTGCCGATTGTCAATAAAAAAGCGGGAGCTTTGCCATTGAAAGCGTTATATTTTTTACAAAGTTCCAATGCTTCGGGATCAAGTTTCGGCTCATGAATGTGGCTTTTGTTTTCGCGCCGATTGTTGTCGCCTGCCGAAACAGCGGCGGCCTGTTGTTCGGCCTCAGCTTCTTTGGTCTTGTCGACTTTGATTTCTTCGGGAGCTTTTAAAATCTTGTCCAGAATATACTGGGTTTCTTTGGAACGGCGGTTGGTATAAACAATATTCTGTTTATCGGCCGGCAGCAATTCCAAAATCTTTTCCAGATTGGGAAGTTGTTTGTTCTTTTTAATCAGGTTAATATCGTCAACAACCAGAATATTTGTTTTGCTGAAATCGGCGCGGCCGGCTTCGGCAAGTTCAACCAGTAAATCCGGCGAGCCGATAATGACGTTGGCTTCATTGTCAATATCTTCGTCTTTGTCCTTAACCGTCGCCTCATTGATTTCATGATATTTATTAAAAATCGCCAAGCGGTCGGAAACAACCACCGACTGTTCGGAATCGGGGGTGATAATTAAAATATTCGGGCCGGGGGTTTGAGAATCTTCATTGGCTTTGCTGATAATATCAATCAGCGGAAAAACATAAGATGTGGTTTTGCCGCAGCCCTGCGGGGCAATTGTGAAAACATCGCGCCCCTGAAGAATGGAAGGAATGACATCGGTCTGTACCGTTGTCGCTTCGGTTATGCCGAATTCTTCAATAGCTTTGATGGTTTTTTCGCTCAGGTTCAAATCATAAAAATTCATGGTATTTCTTCTATTAATCTCTGGTTTAATTTCGTTTTCTGAAGTATATATATTTTATCATGAAAGTCCACCTAAAATTTGAATGGAAACGAAGATGTTAATGAACCGCGATAATTCTCTGCTTTTGGTAATTGATGTGCAGGAGCGCCTGGCGCCGGCAATGGACAGTCCGCGAGAGGTGATTACCGGTTGCGCGCATTTGGTCGGCGTGGCCAAGCGGCTCAATGTCCCTTTTATAATCACCGAGCAATATCCCAAAGGATTGGGCAGTACGATGATTGATGTCCGCCAGGAAGCCGGGGAAAATATCAGTTATTTTCCTAAGCTGAGTTTTTCCTGCGCCAGAGAAGAAACGATTATGGATGAAATCAGGAAATCGGGACGCAGGCAAATTATTCTGGCCGGTATCGAAACGCATATCTGCGTGACTCAGACGGCAATTGATTTGAAAGAAGCCGGCTATGAGGTTTTTGTTGTCTCAGATGCCTGTTCTTCCCGTTCGCCGACGCAGAATATTTTGGCTTTACAGCGAATGATCCGAAACGGTGTTGATATTGTTACTTCGGAAATGGTAATTTTTGAGTGGCTGGAAAAAGCCGGTACCGAGGAATTTAAAGAAATTTCCAAAAAATACGTGGTTTAATTCTCCGGATATTCGCCGGGAAGAAGTATTGCTTCCTTTTTTTTGCATGAAAAATCATATTGATGCGTAGCCCTGATCTGCGGGCGTAAATCTGTTTTTAGGCTTTAGAGACTACTGGTTAAACAAAAAACTTCATCAGTTGCCTGCAGAATTGTCCGGACCGGTTCTTGATCATCTGTATAATGTCGGACAAGAACAGGGGATGAAAAATTTTCATAAATCGTTAGGGATAAATTCCACAGAGAAAGGAAGAATCGCAGGACCATTAACGATGCAAAAACTCAGTGAAGTCCCTATTAATCAAGTTTTAGATAATTTTATATCTGCGGCAATAAACTATTATGATAAAGTTGTGGAAAATGATCCAAGTCAAAAAGTGCATTATAACGGGTGGATTAATCGAGTAAACAACTATAGGAATTTCTAAAGAAGTAAACAGGCATCCGTTTTTCTAAAGATGCCTGTTTTTTATTTGGGGCTTTCTGGATATGTAGCATCTTCCAGAGAAATACAGTCTGATATTTTATCTGCATAGAAAGATAAAATTTTATAGAGGTAATTTTTATAATCCTCCAGATTCATTCGATTTATTTCTACCAGAGAATTTAATCCTTTATCTCCAAAATAGCGGGAAAATCCGAGAACCAAGGTATTTGCTTCGTCTGTATTGACGAAGATGTTAT
>CALXTG010000187.1 GCA_944391355.1 uncultured Alphaproteobacteria bacterium | reverse complement strand
CGTTACTGGGGCGAGCCGATACCGATGGTCTATTGCGAAAAATGCGGCTGGCAGCCGGTTCCCGAAAGCGAACTGCCGCTGACGCTGCCGGAAGTTCCCGATTATCATCCCAATGACGAAGGGGAATCGCCTTTATCCAAAGCCGGCGACTGGCTGAATACAACTTGTCCGAAATGCGGCGGTTCTGCCCGGCGCGAAACCGATACAATGCCGAACTGGGCCGGTTCTTCCTGGTATTTCTTGCGTTACTGCGACCCGCATAATGATAAGGAATTTGCTTCCAAGGAAGCGCTTGATTACTGGATGAACGTTGATTGGTACAACGGCGGTATGGAGCATACGACGCTGCACCTGTTGTATTCGCGTTTCTGGCATAAGTTTTTATATGATCTGGGGTTGGTTCCGACGAAAGAACCTTATCAGAAACGGACGTCGCATGGTATGATTCTGGCCGAAAACGGCGAAAAAATGTCAAAATCGCGCGGCAATGTTATTAACCCTGATGAGATTATTGATGCATACGGCGCCGATACTTTCCGTCTGTATGAAATGTTTATCGGGCCGTTTGACCAGGTGGCGATGTGGTCGGACGAAAGTCTGAACGGTGTTTACCGCTTTGTCGGCAAGGTTTTCGGCTTGTTTAAGAAAGTCAGCAAGTCGGCTGTTTTGAGCAAAGAAGATTTGCGGGCAATGCATAAATGCATTCTTGAGGTCAGCGAACGTATCGACCAAATGAAGTTTAACACCGCGGTTTCTTCGCTGATGACCTATGTTAATTATCTGTCGGCAAAGAGTGAAATTAACCCGCAGCTTTATGAGATTCTGGTTCTGCTGATGGCGCCGTTTACACCGCATTTGGCTGAGGAAATGTGGGCAAGACTGGGACATCAGACATTGGTCGTCGCCGAGAATTGGCCGGCCGGCGATAAAGCGTTGGCTCAGGATGATGTGGTGACGATTGCGGTTCAAATCTGCGGCAAAATGCGCGGCACGATTGAAATGCCGAAAGACGCGCCGCAGCCTGATGTCGAAAAAGCGGCTTTGGCTCTGGATAATGTCAAACGTCAGCTTGAAGGCAAAGAAATCCGCAAGGTAATTGTTGTGCCGAATCGGATTGTAAATATTGTGGCATAAGGAGGGTGCCCAGCTGGTGACTAATACAGATTTAAGTTCAAAAGTGTCCTCACGTACCTCTATGTACGCTGCGGTACTTTTGCCCTCAAATCCTATTATTCACGCACGCTGGATCCCCCTCCGAGAGGATAAATAAGAAGAGTGTCCTGCCGGCGACTGGTAAAGATAAAGGCAATTTGTTAAAAAGGTTTGTTGCTGTGAAAAAATTAATTTTAGGAACGTTGAGTCTTGTTTTGCTTGCCGGCTGCGGTTTTGAACCGTTATATGTGCAAAAAAAACATGATAATGCCTGGTATTTTAACGGTGAGTTTGATACATCCATCAGTTCGGAGATGTCGCAGATTAAAGTTGAGGCTATTGCCGAGCGGTTCGGGCAGATTGTGCGCAATGAGCTGATTGATTCGCTGACTCCGCGCGGCGTGCCGGCCAGGCCGAAATATCGCCTTTATGTTTATCTGACCGACAAGACCGTGACTCAGCAGGCAATGCGCAAAGATATTACCGCAACGCGTGAAAAGGTCAGTTATCGGGTAGAATATAATCTTAATGAAGGCGACGAAATACTGTTGCGCGGCAACAGTGTTATTGATGTCGGTTATGATGTTCTCGCCAATCCTTATTCAACGACGATGGCTCAGAAAAAAACCGAAAAAGACGCGGCCAAGATTATCGCCAATGATATCTCTCTGCGACTGGGCGCTTATTTCCATACGGTAATAACCAAAAAAGGACAAGGTCTTGATATTCAAACCCCTGCAGATTGAAAAATATTTTAAATCTCCGGATAAAGCCGTCAGAGTTTTTGTTGTCTATGGCGGCAATGAAGGGTTGGTTGCCGAATACAGCCGTAAACTGGTGCAAACGGTTTCGGCCGATTTGTATGATCCGTTTAATGTGGTTTATCTGAACGGCGGCGAAGTTAATGATGATTTCGGGCGGCTGGCTGCCGAGTTTAACAGCCGGTCACTGATGGGCGGCCGGCGGGTAATTGTAATTAAAGATGCCGATAATAATTTGACCAAGCCGCTGAAAGCCCTGCTTGAAAGCTCGGATTCCGATACGCTGCTGGTTATTACGGCAGGCAGTTTGAATAAAAAGTCCTCGCTGGTGGTTTGGGGAAATGACAGCCCTGAAGCAGCGATGCTGCCCTGCTATGAAGACCGCGATGAAGATGTTCGCAGTATGGCAAAGGCCAAGTTAGTCGAAAGCGGTTTAACCGCCAATGAACCGACCATGCAGCTGCTCTGTTCGCGTCTGTCCAATGACCGAAAAATCAGTCTCGGCGAGATTGAAAAGCTGATTACCTATATGGGCGATAAGAAAAATGTGACGGTTGAAGACGTTGAAGCGGTTATCAGCGACCAATCGGCCTCAAGCATGGATGATTTGTGTTATGCGGCGGCTGGCGGAAGAAAAACGGCGGTTGATGCCGCTTATCGCAAACTTTTGAACGAAGGGACGGAACCGGTGGCAATCGTTAGGACGCTGGCCGGGCATTTTAACCGGCTTTTGACGGTGCAGGCGGTGCTTGAAAGCGGCGAAACGATTGATAAAGCAATGTTTAAGCTGCAGCCGCGGGTTATTTTCTTTCGGGAATCGAGTTTTAAATCTCAGGCGGCGCTTTGGAAAAGAGACAGAATTCTCGGTGTTTTGGAACTGCTGTATAAATGTGAACGTGATTGCAAAACGACCAATTTTCCGGTCGAAGACATGGTCGGGTATATGTTGCTGCAGGTGGTTTCTGCCGCCGCAAAACTTTTTAAAAACTCATCTAGCTGGTAATTAATACAGATTTAAGTTCAAAAGTGTCCTCACGTACTATTATGTACGCTGCGGTACTTTTGTCCTCAAATCTTATTACTTACGCACGCTATCTGAGTTTTTATTTTGAGATCCATTCTCCGAACTTTTGCTAAAAAACTCATCTAGCTGGTAATTAATACAGATTTATCCGAGATTCCTAATGAGAACGGACGATATATGAAAAATTATACACGTCGTCAAAGAAAAATGATTTTAAAATTAATGTGATTTTTTATTGTCTTTTAGTAAATTCCTCAGTTTTTCTTTTCAGGATTGACATTTTATATTAAAAAACATATATTATTTACCATATATAAGTTAATTATATATGATTGTTCTTATAAAATATTCACAGAAAGGAAATAAAATGTCAGATAATTGGTTGGATGAATATAAGGAAGGGCTTTTTTCGGGACGAATTCCCATGAGGAATCCGAAGATAAAGAAACCGGGAGATCCGGAATATTATTACTATGACCCGCGGGGGATGGACAAAAATGCGCCGCTGAAAGATTGGAAGCTTATCGGTGTTCCGACTGCCGACACCCCTAACCCGGCGCTGGTGGAGATGGAAAAAATCAATCAGCCCAATAATGGGCAAATCGGTTGGGATTCCCCCTATGAGTCCAGAGAAGAAATAGAGAAAAATGTCAGAGGTTTGGAAAATTATCTGATAAAAGAAGAGGGACTTAAACCTTTTGCTTATCGTGATACAGAGGGAAATCGTACGGATTGTGTCGGCCATCTGAGCCCGGATGAAAAGACGCATATAGCCCAGCCGTGGCGGAATGCACGGACAAAGTTGCCGGCAACAGATGCAGAAAGAAGAAAGATGGATGCGTCTTTGATGGCTCTGCCTTATGGGAAAAAAATTGGTGCTGATTTTTACAAAGATAAAACAGATTTAGAATTGCCAGAGGAGTATTGCCGAGATTTATTGCGGCAGGATATTGTTCAGCGGCATGAGGAACTTAGCCGTAACTTTCCGGCATATCGGCGATTAAATTCCGCTGCTCAGATGGGGATTTTAGAAACCCATTTTAATGCCAATATTTTAGGAAGAAAAGATGATGGTACGGTTAAGTGGCCGGCATTACGTGCCGAGTTGAAAAAAGAGAAGCCGGATTTGGCAACTGTGTGTAAAGAATTGCACCGTGATGAAACCGGGCGTCAAGATTTGATTGACCGCAATAAATGGGCATATGACCAATGTATGAAAGGATTTTTTTATAAATAAATCGTGACAAAATGATTATCTGTGTATATTATTATGTAAAATTACAATTTTTGCGAAAGGAAGAGAGATGAGGAAAAATATTTTGCGGCTGCTGGCAATGGCGGTTATTCTTGTTTCTTGCCAGAAAGAAGGATTTGTTGATAAAAGGTTTAATCAGGAATTGCTTCCTTATTCTAGAAATTCTTGGAATACCAGATTAGGATTAACCAGTATAAAAACCTTTTGCCCTCATCCTGACTGTGATGCAAGAGAATTTTATCAATGTGATTTAATTGTTAATGAAATAGGTTTTATCGAATATTTGTGTCACAGCTATACCCATTGTTTGGAACCGGATAACTGCAGTGAACCGTCAAAAAGAGAAGATAAGATCTCATATGAAATCACCGATGAGAAATCAATGGATGGGAATATTCTTGTTTATCGCAAAGATTATGATGCGAATGTAAACTGGCGGCCGGGATTGCCTACTCCTGAAGTTTATTCTCAGGAAACATATCAGATAAAGGCGCAGTAATATTACCATTTTTGCGAAAGGTGGAAGAGATGTGGCAGAGGCTTTTGGTAATTAATGTTGGTGGCAATGGTTTTGTGTTCCTGCCATTTTGACACTATGCATCCTAAGGTAAAAGATAAAAACCCACGTGCAATAAATTATGATTTTATTTTTGAGATTCTTCCCGATCCCTCAAGTGAGGATAATGGTGTTTTTGTGAAGCGTACGGATTATGATAGAGGTTTTCATATGGGGGTCGATCATTATTGGCTTAATACAGAGGAGGAAGAGGGATAAAATATGCGGTTGGCATTTATATTGTTAGGGGTTTTGTTTGCAGGGGGTGCTGCGGCTGAGCCTGAATGCGATCTTTATGTTAAAGGGCAATGTTTTCGTTGCGACAGTCCGTTGGCTTTTGAGGTCGGTTATGTTGAGGATTGCCGCCGCATATGTCCCGATCGGGTTGCCGAAAAACGCGGCAGTGATAGTTATGGTTATGTTATTTGCCGGCTTAAAGAATGTCCGCAGGAATTTTCCTTTCGGGATAATGAGGGGAATTGTTTTGTCGATAAAAAGGCTGCGTCATTATGGGATACACGGCACTATACTTCCGGCGAGAAAGCAATTAACGGGGGGTGTCCGGAAGGTAAACCCCTGAAGAGTTGGGATGAAACCTGCCATGATTGTCATACGGCAGCTGATGTCCGTGTAGATATGAAATATAATTATGATTTTATAACTCCTTTTGCCTGCCCTAATCGGGTTGTCCTTAAACAGGGAGGCGGAAATCCTTTAACGGTATTATCTTGTCCGGCAGAAGTTCCGCTGATGGACAGTGCGGGAATTTGTCATCGGTGCGATGAGAAGTATCCTGTTTATATGGTTTTTAATGAAGAAAAATGCCGACAAGTTTGCGAAGGACGACGTTATATGTCCGGAGCGGGTTGTAATTTGTGTTCTGTTGATTTAAGTTTCTATAAGGATGCCGAAAGCTGTTTTTCCTGCGGCGGTTATTGGGATAAAAGTTTCTGTCGGGTCAGAATGCCAGAGGATCAGGAGCAGAGGTGTCTTTCTAATCACGATTGCCCGGCGACGGAATTTTGTTATCTGAACCGTTGTTTGCCGGTGCCGCCAACCAATAATGGTTGGAAATGTCTGCCTTTCAGAGGCGGTGATAATTTAAGCGCGCAGAATATGTGTCAGGCAGCCGGGATGACACTTCCGCTGCGGAAGCAAATTGCCGAGAATGTCGAAGAGATTATGACTATTTGTGATGATGAGGATTTTACGGTTTTTGTCGGCGGCGAATACAGCAGTCGTCTGGGAGCTTTGCCTGCTGAAGGATATTTTTTATCAAAAGACAGGACTATCAGAACCGAAGCTTTTCCTAAAACAGCAGGAAACAGCCGTTTGCACTTGCTTTGCGTTGATAAATGATATTGGAAGTGCCGGTATTACGGCTCTTATACCGCCGGATTAGCAAACAGAGTTGAACGGTTTAGGATTAAGTATTAGGTTGGACTAATATCCGTTTTTTTCAATATTGAGAAACAGAAGATTTTCCAGCATTTCTATCAATATATTGTATTCATCGCCGTAAGGTAAGAGATTTGTTATCGTGCCGCAACTTCCATAGCAATATTTATTGTCGGCATAAATGCCTGCATAAAAGCCCAATATCCCTCTTCTTATTTCTTTTAGGTATTCAAACATTTGTGTTTGCTGTTCCGGTTCAAAGCCTTGTTCGATTTCCTTTTTGACAGCATCTGCCAGACAATTGTTTACATTAATATTTTGCTCGACCATGTCTGCTGTGGATACGGCTTCTTTATCGCGAAAACGGGAGCTGCATTCTTCATAGATTGTTTGTGCTTGTTTTTTAGCCTGTTGTTTGTTGCTCTCTTTGGTCTTATGTATAACCGGTAAATCTGCCAATTCTGCGCTGATTCCGTATTCGCCGGGTTTTATGCAGCCGGAAGAAATGCCCAGATTTATGTATTTGCTGCCTTTTTTATAGTATATATGAGCTAAATCTAAGGCTTTATCATTTACATAAATATGCTCGTTTTCCGTGATTTTATTTATTTGAATTGTTTGCGGGGCGGCGTCTTTACAAATAGAGCAGTATTTATATATTTCTTTTTGAGACTTAAGAATTTCAACGGCTTTTGCTGATATCTCGTGATGCATGTCATAACATATATCGGCTTTGGCAGTAGGAATGAAAGCTGCCATTATTCCCCAAAGCAGAAATAGTTTTTTCATGTGAGTTCCTCTTGCGTCAGGCTTCGTTTTTTACGGTTCTGCGAACTATAAAGTATTATAACTATAAAATACAAATTGTAATTGTCAATGTTTTATAATAGATATATTTAGTATAAGTACTTGGTTGGGAGAGAGTTAATGCAAAAGAATGTTAGGCAGTGGGTAGGGTATTTGTTTTTAAGTTTTTTGCTTTTAATGGTTGCAAAGTATTTATGGATAGTCATGATGGAAACTAACACAATGGGATCCAGCTGTTCATCGGGTTTGTGGAATCGTGGATATATTATAGAGGGTAAATTATTTCATTGGTTTTTGGAAGGCGGATATCCCTGCCGTTATACTTTGATTTCGTTTGCGGGATTTTATCTCTATTTTACAATGTTTTATCTTTTATATAAAGCTATAGGCGATAGAATATTTAGCGGTAAGTTATCTTGGCGGCGGGATATCCTTGAGGTAACGTTTTTTTTCTTTGTTTATTGGGGAGCTTTACTGTCTGAGATAAAAAAATATGTTTCTTCACTGTCCTCAGAAGCGCTAATATATTCCTTCGCCGGGAGTTTGACGGTCATCTGGCCGCTATGTGTTTTGGCATTAATGCGTCATTTTATTGTCGGGCTCAAGATAAATGCTTTTTTAAAAGGTTTTTTATTATTGGCGCTTTCATATCTATTTCTTATAATTGCCGCAACGGCGACAATCGTTCTTTTGCATCAATGAAGGTTGTAATGCAAAAAAATTTTGAAATCGATTGGTTTAATCAAGTCAACAACTATAGGAATTTCTAAAGATGCCTGTTTTTTTATTTGGGGCTTTCAGGATATGTAGCATCTTCCAGAAGAATACAGTCCGATATGTTACTTGCGTAGAAGGATAAAATTTTATAAAGATAATTTTTATAATCCTCCAGATTCATTCGATTTATTTCTACCAGAGAATTTAATCCTTTATCTCCAAAATAGCGGGAAAATCCGAGAACCAAGGTATTTGCTTCGTCTGTATTGACGAAGATGTTAT
>CALXTG010000186.1 GCA_944391355.1 uncultured Alphaproteobacteria bacterium | reverse complement strand
ATACATCTCTGCAAATTCTATATTTTCTTTATCATGAAAAATATTTACCATAAAATTTAATAAATTTTTTAAATTTTCATTTTTCACTTCAACGTTAGCTAAACGTTCTTCATACTCACCAATCAATATCGGATAAAACAGAAAACAAGACAAAATAAAACGGCTTACATTATCATTGACACTAAACTCAAACGCAAGCATCTTTGTCACCTGCGAATCACTAATACCTCTATTTTTCTTGCGTCTTCCGACAGTTCTGATCTCTAATTCATTTTTAAGTTTGTTCTTCATTTCCTGAACATAATACTTCTGAACAGATTTATCCTGAATTTTTGCCACTTCTTCCCGGACATTTTTCTCAATCAGAGCCTTTTGTTCGGGAGTGTCAAAAACCCGGCCTTCAACATTTTTGCGCCACAATAAATCTTTAAGCGGCATCGTTTCGTTCAGAATTTTTAAAAACTCATCAGAACCTTTGGATTTCAAAAATTCGTCAGGATCCATTTTATCGGGCAGAAAAGCATAACGCAGCGAATATCCGGGCTTCAAAATCGGCAGACCGCGGTCAACCGAACGGATTGCGGCGCGAATACCGGCATTATCGCCGTCAAAGCAGAGAACCGGTTCCTCGCAGACTTTCCATGCCTCCTCAATCTGATCTTCGGTCAAAGCTGTTCCCAGCGGCGCCACCGCATAACCAAAACCATATTTGTCCAGGGCAATGACATCCATATATCCTTCGCAGACAATCAGATTACGCGCAGCATAGGCTTTGTCCCGGGCATTATTCATATTGTAAAGCACGCGGCGTTTATTAAAAATCGGCGTTTCCGGCGAGTTCAGATATTTGGGCTGACCGTCTCCCATAATCCGGCCGCCGAAAGCAATCGGCCGGCCGCGCTTGTCAAAAATCGGAATAATCACCCGGTCACGAAAAAAATCAAAAGTCCGCTTGCTGGTATTTTTTTCGGCCAGCGAAACCAAACCCAAATCCGACATATCCGCTTCGCTGATACCCTTAGAACGCAGCAAAGCCAGCAAACCGTTATTGCCGGGCGCATAACCGAGACGAAATTTGGCAATGATTTCATCATTAAAACCGCGATTATACAAATATTCCAAAGCTCGTTGACCATCGCGCAGCCGCAGATTCTTTTCATAAAACTTGACCGCCAGCTCCATAATATCGTAAAGCGAGGCTTTCTTTTCAGCTTCTTCCTTATGTTCATGACTGAGCTTCGGCAGCTGCATGCCGGCTTTGGCCGCTAACTTTTCAACCGCTTCGATAAACGGCAGGTTATTAGCCTCCATTTCAAATTTTATGATATCGCCATGCGCCCCGCAGCC
Source organism: uncultured Alphaproteobacteria bacterium (assembly GCA_944391355.1). Lineage (GTDB taxonomy): Bacteria > Pseudomonadota > Alphaproteobacteria > RF32 > CAG-239 > CALXWF01. Next base: position 8,928 of record CALXTG010000186.1, on the reverse strand, counting down.
GAAACAATGATAAAACCCTTTGGCTTCATTAACCGTAAACGACGGCGTTTTTTCATTGTGAAACGGACAACAGGCCTGATATTCCCGCCCTTTGCGCACCAGCTTGACCCGCGCTCCGACAACGTCAACAATCGATACCCGGGCTCGCAATTCATCACAAAATTTTTGTAAATCGGTCATATTTAAATTCCTAAAAGTTTGGATAATGAGACAAATGATAAGATTTCAGGGGGATAATACCGCAGCGTACATAGAGGTACGTGAGGATATTATCAACCCGCAAAATCTGTATCAGTTGTCCATTAGACAGACTTTACGAGAGGAGAGTTTTAAGCTGCACCGAAGCCCTGCCAAAATCCATCTGCCCGGCATATTTTTCTTTCAGGGCGCCCATGACTTTTCCCATATCTTTAATCGAAGAAGCGTTTAATTCGCCGATTAAGGATTTAATCGCCGCTTCAACCTCTGCCTCGCTCATCTGTTTGGGCAGAAACTTTTCGATAACGGCAATCTCACCGCGTTCCTTATCAGCCAGATCAGCCCGGTTTCCCTCAACATACATTTTAATCGAATCATTGCGCTGCTTGATCATATTCTGCATCATCGACAGCAGATCGGCTTCGGAAGCCTCTTTCAAACCGCGTCCGCGGGCGTCGACATCTTTTTCTTTCATACCGGCAATAATCAGGCGAACCGCAGATACGGTATTGGTATCTTTGGCCAGCATCGCTTCTTTTAATGTTTTCTGCAAGTTTTCTCTCAACATTTTTTCTCTCCGTTTATTAAACTTTGCATTGAAGATACTCGGACTGCCGCAAAAAATCAATCTAAAAGTAAAAATCCTTTTCCGCCTTATTCCTCCGTTGATAAATAAAGCTTGAACTCTGAAAATTTTATGTTATATTGAAAGCAGCGTTAGAAGCATAAAGGCTGTGATAGGTACCCCCTCATCGCAGTCTATATTTTTTAATTGAATTTTAAAAATGATCGAGGTGAAGAAATGGAAAAATTTCCTTTAACCACAGAAGGCTACGCCGCTCTGGAACAAGAATTAAAACATCTGAAAGGGGTAGAACGTCCCAATATTATTGAGGCAATCGCCGAGGCTCGTTCTCACGGTGACCTCTCGGAAAATGCCGAATACTCCGCCGCCAAGGAAAAACAAAGCTTCATCGAAGGACGCATTCAGGAACTGGAAGCCGTCATCAGCCGTGCTCAGGTCATTGACGTCAAAAAAAGCAAATGCGACGTCGTTCGTTTCGGCGCAACTGTCCTGGTAGTTGACGAAGATACCGATTCCGAAAAGAAATATCAGATTGTCGGCGACTATGAGGCGGATATTGAAAAGAACAAGATCTCGCTTTCTTCTCCGCTTGCCAAATCCCTGATCGGAAAAGAAGTCGGAGATATTGCCGAATATACGGCTCCCGGCGGAAAAAAATCTTTTGAAATTTTAGAAATTGATTATCTCTGACAATCTTGGAATTGCCAAAGTCATAAATATATTAAGGTCATCTGGCGACAGATGACCTTAATTTTATGCTGTAAAGGAGAATTTCATGGATACCCGTAACTACGATGAACCCGATAATTTCGGTCTCGGCGATTGCAATTGCAGCGAAGACAATAACTGTGGCTGCACCTATCCCAACAATATTGAAGATGAAGGTTTCTGCCCCTGCACGCCCGAAGACCACTGCGGCTGCCTTGACGGCGAACCCTGCAGCTGCTTTATCGGCAGCCGAGGCAGCGAAGATAATTATGCCGACTGTGCAAATGTGCATTTTGATGCAATCTCCTGCAACACGATTTTCTGTTCGCAGATTAAAACCGAACCAACCCGCTCCCATAATGAGGACGAAGAATATAACCCGGGAATTCTGGTTCGTTCTCCCGCCCCCGATTTCTTTGCGCCGGCGGTTTTGCCCGATGATAAAATCGATGAGGAGTTTCACCTTTCCGAATATCTGGACGGTTCTTACGGACTGATTTTCTTCTACCCGATGGATTTTACTTTTGTTTGTCCGTCGGAAATCATTGCCCATGATCACCGTTATGAAGAATTTACCAAACGCAACGTTAAAATAGTCGGTATCAGCGTTGATTCGGTTTATGCGCATCTGACCTGGCGCAAAATGCCGATTAAAGAAGGCGGTATCGGCAGCGTACGTTTCCCCCTGGTTTCCGATATGACTAAGGCAATCGCGCACGACTACGGCGTTTTAACCGAAGACGGCGTTGCGCTGCGGGCTTCTTTTCTGATTGACAAAGACGGTTTTGTCCGCCACCAAGTCGTCAATGACCTGGCAATCGGCCGCAATGTCGACGAAACGCTGCGAATTATTGACGCCTTGCAATTCACCGAAAAACACGGCAATGTTTGCCCGGCCGGATGGCACAGCGGCGAAGAAGGAATGCAGGCCACACCGGAAGGAGCCAAAGATTATCTCCAGAAAAATGCACAAAAGTTATAATGACTTGCCAGCAGAAATTTATTTCCCTATAGTAGCGGTAAATAATTTTCAGGAGTAAAAAACATGGCTGAGTTTAACAGCAGAATTCTTATTATCGGTTCCGGTCCGGCCGGATATACTGCCGGCATTTACGCCGCCCGCGCCGGGCTGAAACCGGTTTTGATTTCCGGAAAGCAGCCCGGGGGACAGCTGACAATCACCAATGATGTTGAAAACTTTCCCGGTTTTCCAGAACCTGTCAACGGCAGTGAACTGATGCAAAGAATGCGCGAACAGGCCGTGAACGTCGGCGTAAATATTGTCGACGACATCATTACCGAAGTTGACTTCAGCAAAAAGCCTTTCGTCTGCAACTCAGAAAACAGCAATATTTTCATCGGGGATACGGTGATTATCGCCACCGGCGCTTCAGCGCGCTGGCTCGGTTTGGACAGCGAAAAGAAATTTCTCGGCTTCGGCGTTTCCGGCTGCGCAACCTGCGACGGCTTTTTCTATCGCAACCGTGACGTTGCCGTTGTCGGCGGCGGCAACACGGCCGTAGACGAAGCTCTCTATCTGACCAACTTTGCCCGCAGCGTGACTTTAATTCACCGCCGCGATTCGCTTCGAGCCGACAAAACCCTGCAGGAACGCCTGTTTAATAATCAAAAAATCAAAGTCGAATGGGACAGCGTCGTCGATGAAGTTCTCGGAACCGATAACCCTCTGAGCGTAACCGGTATCCGCCTTAAAGACGTAAAAAATGACTCTGTGCGCGATATTAAAATTGACGGTCTGTTTATCGCCATCGGCCACCACCCTAATACCGAACTGTTCAAAGGCCAAATAGAGCTGGATGCCGAAGGCTATATCGTTACCAAGGGCGACAGCACTCAAACCAATATCAACGGCGTCTTTGCCGCCGGAGATGTCCAAATGCCCCGCTTCCGCCAAGCCGTTGTCGCCGCGGGAACCGGCTGCATGGCTGCACTTGAAGCCGAAAAATACTTAAGCGAGTTATAAACATAAAAATAAAAAATGCTCACATATAATTCCAATACGTGAGCATTTTTTACGCTTCGAATGTAATATATCTGGGTTAATAGGTATCAGTCCCGCCTTCAAATTTGCGCTGCCTTGGAGAGATTTTGTATCTTTTTCATTTAAATTGCATACCAATTGTGGTAATATCAGACTAATGGATAGTTCCTTATTAAGGACGAAAAGATGTCTGACAGTACATTAACTTTTCAAGAAATTATAGATACAATATCATTTGAAGATATTGAAAAGTCTTCTGAACTTTCCGCTCAATCAGAACTGATGACAAAAGAAGATCAACAAAAAGAGCTTGCCAGAATAGGACGATTAATTGCCATGGGGCATCCCGGATATGATTTATGGGATGATGCCGCTAAAGTAAAATTTGAAAAAAATTTAGCTGAATTTTACAACGGTAAACTAGAAAATATTAATGTAAAAGACTTTTGTTTAAAGTTAGATAAGGTTTTACAAAAACTTCCAGATGAACATCTTAAAGTTTCTCCCAGTAAAGGTAATTTATTACCAAGAGAACCGAACAAAGTTGCTGTCGGAAATAATGTTTGTAAAGACAAAAAATGGGAAATATCGGAAAGCAATGATAAAAATACTGCTGTCATCGCTCTGCCAAGACTGGGAGATACCTTGCCAAATGAGTGGTTAGAGTTTTCGAAAGAATTAGATGAAAAATTATTTAAACCTGACGGAAGCGAAAAATATACTTCCCTTATTATTGATATTAGGGACAATCCCGGAGGTGCCTCTGTCCCCTTTGAATTGTTAGCGAATAAACTATATGGTAATGATGTTGCTCCTTTTGAAAAAAGTGCATACCGCGATACTCAAGAAGCCGATTATATCCGAATGATAACTGGTGACATAAGCCGAGACACCTACTTGCAAAGAATAAAAAATCACCAATACAGCGGTGAGTTAGTGCCTATCTGTGATTATTCTTCTCATAAAGGAAAACATCCTGCTTTTGTCAGAGGCGGCTATAAAAGACCAATTACGATTTTAACTAATCGTAATACTGCTTCTGCAGGCGAAAGTTTGTGTCAATTTCTTAAATACCACCCCGGAGTAACTTATGTTGGTGAAAATACTGCCGGTTGCTATGCTGAAATTAGCGGAGAAACTATTAGGGGAAAATTTGGATACGGAATTAAAATCGCTTCAACACATGCTTTTTTTGAAAACGGAGAAAATTTTGAAAGAAAGGGTTTTCCTGTTGACATAAACACTTCGGGACAAGACGCTTTTAATTATGTAAAAGAAAATTTACAACAAATAAATCTATTGGCAAATAAAAAACTTTTAAGAAGCCAGTCCGGCAGCGGGTATCCTTCATTTGATCAGCTTGCCAACAACGATTTTGCATTTATTCGAGCAATTAATCTGGGAATAATTAATATAGACTCTGCCAAAGAATTATATTCTCAAATATATCCCGATAGAGCAGATAAATTTGAAGCTGTCAAAAATTATGCATTGACTGGAGTGTTTAAGGGAACGAACAAGCAAATCCAAAAATTAAATGAGCTTAAAACAAAAATAAATCCTCCAATAGAAACAAAAACTTCAGCAGATAAACTAACACTCCTCAGGGGATTGACTCCAACAACCAAAGCACCCGATAAAAACATATCAAAAAGAAATTTACAAGATTTACAATATATTCCAAATCGGCACAATGGTGGTAGAGAATAATCTATGCGATACATTATGTTTTCTAAGCGGGATTTCAGAACTTTATGTAAGAAAGTTCGGAGAACGAGTCTAGTAGAGTGATTTCAGCGGCGAGAAAAATTTTAGTGTATACAGAAATACATGAATTTTTCGAGACCGCGCAAAATTGCTCTAATAGACCGTTATACGAACTTTATTCGTAGCGTAAGGCATTAATCGGATTAAGCTTTGACGCCTTGTAGGCGGGAAAGAAACCGAATATCAACCCGACCATACCGGAGAAAGAAAACGGCAGCATAATATAAAACAGGTTCACTTTAGCGGTAAAGCTGCTGAAATGGTTAATCAGTTCTACCCCCAAAAGACCGATGAGAATTCCGGCAATTCCTCCCAACAAAGACAAAACCAGCGATTCCATCAGAAACTGCCAGCGGATATCCCAAGTCTTGGCGCCGATAGCCATCCGGATACCGATTTCCCGGGTACGTTCGGTAACCGACACCAGCATAATATTCATAATGCCGATACCGCCGACCAACAGCGAAATTGACGCAATTGACCCCAGCAGAATTGTCATGATTTTGGTCGATTCCTCCATCATCTCCATCATCTGGGTCAAATTCATAATCACAAAATCATTATCCTTATTGACGCCGAGATTATGCCGCTGCCGCAGCAGACTGGTAATTTCGTCCTGAGACGTATAAGTTGATGCCGCATCCACCGCCTGTAAAAGAATAAACTTGACCTGATCGGGAAATTTAATTCCCATAACTTTTTTCTGCGCCGTGGTAATCGGAATAAAAACCGTATCATCCTGATCCATCCCCATACCGGTCTGCCCGCGTTTAACCATCACGCCGATTACCTGAAAAGGAATGCCTTTGATACGAATTGTTTTGCCCAGCGGATCAACGTCGCCGAAAAGCTCATTAACCACCGTTTGCCCCAAAATCGCGACCTTATTGGCATTTTTAATATCCGCTTCGCTGAAAAAACGCCCGTATGCCAAATCCCAGTCTTTAATGATAAAATTACGGTTATCGGTACCGGTAATTCCGGTTGACCAGTTGGCATTACCGTATACAATCTGCGCAGTTTCTTCCAGAATCGGCGCCGCATAACGGATTTTAGCAATCCGGTTCTGAATTGCATCGCCGTCGGAAGCTTTCATACTCGGCTGGGAACCGTGACCGCCGCGCGCACCGCTCGAAGTTGTCACCCCGGAACGCACAATAATCAGATTCGACCCCATTGACTTCATTTCATTTTGCAACGAAATCTGCGCCCCATGACCGATTGCCAGCATAATAATCACCGCCGAAACCCCGATAATAATACCGAGGCTGGTCAGAACCGAACGCATTTTATTGGCTTTAACCGCCCGCAGGGCAATGTTGGTAATGGTTTGAATATCTATCATTTTATTACCTTTTCGTCGGAATGGATTTCACCGTCGACAATCTTAATAACCCGGTCGGCAAAGCGGGCAATATCTTCCTCATGGGTCACCAAAATAATAGTCCGCCCCAGATCCTTATTCAGCCGCGTAAACAAATCCATAATTTCCAAACTCATTTTACTGTCCAGATTACCGGTGGGTTCATCGGCAAAAATAATCGGCGCTTCATTAACGATAGCCCGGGCAATCGCCACACGCTGCTGCTGACCGCCGGATAATTGATTAGGCTGATGATACATTCTTTCCTTTAACCCGACTTTTTGCAAAGCCTTTACAGCCTTTTCCCGCCGCTCCGCCGCCGGAATTCCGGCATAGACCATCGGCAGTTCCACATTCTCCAGCGCCGTTGTCCGGGATAACAGATTAAACCCCTGAAAAACAAAACCGATTTTCCGATTGCGAATATCTGCCAAGCCGTCGGCATCTAACTTATTTACGTCGATACCGTCTAAATAATAAGTTCCCGAAGTCGGTTGATCCAGACAGCCGAGAATATTCATCAATGTTGACTTACCCGAACCTGAGGGGCCCATAATCGCCACAAATTCCCCGGCGCCGATTTCCAGGCTGATTCCTTTCAGAATATTAAGTTTTAAACCGTCAAGCGGGTATGATTTTTTAATGTTTTTTACCTCAATCAACATTTATCTCGGCATCCTCATACGCATTGCCCGGGCGCTTTCGTTTCCGGCACCGGCTTTTTCAATAATCACTTGTTCGCCGCTGCGCAGCTCTTCGCCGCTGATTTCGGTTTTATCATCATCACTGACGCCGGTTCTGATCGTAATCCGTTTCGGTTCACCGTTTCTTAAAACCCACAATCCTTTATCCTGATAACGCTTCTGAACGCCGTTTTCGTCTTCCATAAAAAAGCGCAGAGCCTGATTGGAAACCAAAAAAACATCTTCTTTTTCGGCGGTAATAATTTCTACATTGGCGGTCATGCCGGGTTTAAGCTTAGCCTCCTGATTATTGACATCAATAATCACTTCATAGGTGACAACATTAGAAACTGTAATCGGATTATTGCGAACCTGCGTCACCATACCGTAAAATTTTTCATCGGGAAAACTGTCGACCGTAAACTCAACCACCTGCCCTTCTTTAACTTTGGCAATATCCGCCTCAACAATGGAGGCCTCAATCTGCATTTTGGTCAGATCTTCGGCAACATTAAACAAAGTCGGTGTCTGGAAGGAAGCCGCAACCGTCTGGCCGACTTCCACCTCTTTGGAAACGACAATCCCGTCAACCGGTGAAATAATTTTTGTATATCGCAATTCCGTTTCCGCAGACTGAAGCGCCGCTTCAGCCTGATTGACAGTCGCCTGTTTAAGACCGAGCTGAACAACGGCATTATTATAATCTCTCTCCGCCGATTCTAACTCGCTGTCGGTCGAATATTTTGATGAATTAAGCTTTTGTATCCGATTCAGATGTTTTTTATAATATTCAATATCATTTTTAACCACGTTAACTTCGGCCTTGGCAATATTTAAAGCCGCGCGCCGTTGATTAACCGTTGCTTCAAACAGGGCCGGATCAATCTGAGCCAGCAGCTGATCTTTTTTTACTTCCGAATTATAATCGACAAAAATTTCCGCAATCGTTCCTGAAACCTGAGTGCCGATATTAATTGTCGAAATCGGATTAATAATCCCCGAAGCGGTAATTTTTTCGGTAATATCACCTTTTTCCAAAGATTCGGTAACATAAACAGCCGGTTTTTCTTTCCGACTCCCATACCAAACCGCAATTCCGAGTCCGATAGCAATAATTACTGCAATTTTGAAGACTTTTTTCATAAAAACGTCACCTCTCGAGCGATAAAAATCCTGATATTTTATATATATACCCACAAAAAATAAAAATTCTATTAAAAATATATTGTCAAAATTGTTCCTTTTGTCTATATTTATAATGATAATTTATTATTAACTAAAAAAAATTTATTATGTTAACAATTTCCGAGCAACAAATTGCAGCAAAAAGAGTTTCAACCGTTCAAAATTTAAACAAAAAATTTCCGCACTGGAACAACAAAGATGTGGAAACGGCCAACGCCTGTCTGAATAATTTGACAGACTACAGCCGCAACAAAGAAGGTTACCGAACGTTAATAGAGAACATCAAAACTTTCGGCAACTTGAAACTCTGCAAAAAAGCCACAAAATTTGCTCTGAAAATCGGAATTAACTAAAATTTCTTCTAGCTATGGATGAAAAAAAAGAAAAAAAAGCAGATACTACGCCAGAATGCGCAGGCTGCACAGTAGACAAAGGA
>CALXTG010000185.1 GCA_944391355.1 uncultured Alphaproteobacteria bacterium | reverse complement strand
GTATTGACGCTTTTGACCCGCAGGGAAAAAGACGGAATCCACAGTGTTCAACGGCGGAGATTATGGAAATTTATGACACCGCGGCAGAGCAATTGGCAGAACAGGCGTTGAAAATCAATCATTTTATTACCAAGTTGCAGCAGCAATTTAAGATTGACGACGGACATACCTATCTGTCCGGTTTTTCTCAGGGGGCGCAGCTGGCGCTTTATACGGCCTTGACCCGCAAGTCGGTTTTGGGCGGTTGTATTATGTTTTCAGGCATTGTTGCCGGAAAAAACCGGCTGGAAAAAGAACTTTCCGCACATCCGCAGATTTTACTGATGCATGGCGATGCCGATAATTCGATCCTTTCCAAAACGCATGAGGCGTCGCGTCATTGGCTGCTCAGTCACGGCCTTCATCTGAAATCGGTTTATATTCCGGGGCTGGATCATCGGATTATTTCTTCCGAATTGCAGGAAGCTGCCAAAATGATTAATATGATTGCTTAATGGAGCTTTTTTTGCCTTAATTGATAGAAGCTTTCCAAACCGCGTTCGGAAATGCGGCGGTTAAGAATGCAGCTGGCCGTATTCAGAAAGCGGGATTGTTTCAGGCTTTGATAATCATCTTTAATATTGCGGCGGCGGTCGCGGACATAGCCGGTGCAGAGCAGTCGCAGCTGCCGGCAAATATCGGGAAAGTTTTTATTTTCGCGTTTAAAGCCGATGCTGACGGCCAGATCTTCAAAGGCGGTATCTTCGACCAACAGAGTCTGGATCGGCAGTATGAAACGGCGTTTGCGGTTAAAATCGGCGAGGGCGGAACAAAGCCGCGCTTCGTGACGCAGTTTTTGCAGATTGTCGCCGCTGCGGGGCAGGTGGGTATAAAAAATCTCCAAACGGCGGCGCATCAGCCACGGCAGGCCGATGATGTCTTCAATCAGCGTATCGGTAGATTCTTTCATTATTCGGCCGTTATCTCTTTGATCTTTTCATCGACGGTCGCTTGGTTAAAAGATAAAATCCGCGGTTCATTCAGACCGTTTTTGATTTTGTTTTTGACATTTTTTACCGAAAGTTCGCCGCTGTCGTCTTTCATGGTTAAGGCGTGCTTCCATTGAAAACGGGCTTCGTTTTTCCGTCCGCCGAACCAGTAGGCGTCGCCGAGGTGGTCGCTGATGACGGCATTGGCCGGTTCGATTTCGGCGGCTTTTTCCAGATAGGCGATAGCCTGGTCGTACATGCCGAGCTGATAAAAAGCCCAGCCGAGGCTGTCGCTGATATGCCCGTCGTTGGGCGCCTGATTATAGGCGTCGACAATCATGCCGAAAGCCTGTTCGGTATTGCGCCCCTGTTTGAGCCAGCTGTATCCCAGATAATTGAGAACCAGATAATGATTGCCGCTTAATTTCATAGCTTCTTTGAAGCTGTTTTCGGCTTTTTTCCAGTCTTCGTTTTGTTCATAGGAAACCCCGAGCGCATAAAAAAGAATCCAGTGCTGGTTTTCCAGCCGGGGAATTTTTTTGATTGCCTGCAGATAATATTTTATGGCTTCGTCCTGTTTGTTGCGCATTCGCAGCAGGTCGCCGAGATCCAAAAAGAGCTGATAACTGCGCGGGTTTTCCGCGGCCATGGATTTAAGAAGGATTTCGGCGGGAATGTAGTCTTCCATCATGACATAGTTATTGGCTTTTTTGAGCTGTACCGTATAATAAGTTTCGGAATCCTTGTCGATTTCGTCATAAACCTGATTGGCTTCGGCATACATTTCGCGGTTTTCAAGAATGTCGGCAAGCAGCAGTTTGGCCAAATCATATTTGGGATTGCTGTAAATCGACATGCTGATAAACATATGCGCCAAATCAATTCCGGCCGCTCCCTGACGCAGGGTGCCGGCAATGCGGAACAACGCTTCGGCCATGCCGATATTGGCGTCGGTCAGAATCGGCTGTGTTGCCGCGGGGTCGGCATTTTGTACGTTATCCGCCAGTTTTTCCAGCATATCGGCCAGCAGTTTCTCGTCATTATATTTTTTTACCAGGCGGACGGCTTTTTCTTTTTGATTATTGCGGAGATAAAAATTGGTGATTATCTGCAAAGAACGAAAGGACATTTCCGCGCTTTCGTCGGTTACAATCCGGTCGTAGAGTCTTTCGGCTTCGGCATTGCGGCCGAAATAATCGTTGATCATGCCGGCCTGAAAAATGTAAAGGGCTTTGAAACCCGGTTCTTTTTTCAGCGGCTCAAGCGCGTTGAGAGCATTGTCAGCTTCGCCGGCGCCGGCATAAATCCAGGCTGTCATCAGCGGATTGATAAAGTTTTTGTAAATCGGATTATTGACGCTGTTGATGGCTTTGCCGGCTTCTTCATAGCGGCCGTGTTTCATGTCGTTGACGGAGAGAATGATATTGATGAAGTTGTTATTGTCGCCGTTTTGCCGGGAAATGCGGGCATATTTGGCCGCTTCGTCAATGCGTCCTTCCGAAGCCAGCAGCAGATAGACCCGGCTGACCAGTTCAGGATTGTCGGGGTCGCTTTGCAGGGTTTCAATGTAATAATCGGCGGCTTTATTAAAATTATTGCGTAGGTGAGCAACCCGTCCGGCGATGTAAGCGCCGTAGGCTTTGGACATGCGCTGTTCTTCCTTCCCGCTCTGAACGGGGGCTTCCGCGGCCGGGAGCTCCGGTTTGCGGGAGCAGGAATTGAAAAAGATCACGCCGGAAATTAAAATGATGATAAAGCCGAATTTTGCCATAGGTTATTTTGTCCTCATTAATACGGAGTTATTTTATCTAAATTTTTTTATGATACAATACTAAAATAGGCTTATATACTGTTAATTTAGTGAATAAATTGCGATTTGTTAGGGTTAACTTTATCATTAGTCTTGAAAAATTGTATTTTTGCGGTAGCTTGGGTGTTATTATGAATAATGAAATGTCAGTCCGGGAAATGTTAGAATGGTATCTGGCCGCCGGGGTCGATGAGACTCTTGGGGAGGTTCCGTTCGGCTTTGCCGAAGAAGAGCCCGTTATCCGCGAGCTGCCGAAACGCGAACCGCCGGCCGCGGCGGCGCCGTATCGCCAGGCGACGACCGAACTGGCTCAGGCGACGCAGGACGCCTGCCGCAATGCCCGGGATTTATGCCTGAGCATTGATAATCTGGATAAATTGCGCGAGGCCGTGGAAAATTTTGAAGGCTGCAGTTTAAAACTGACGGCGGCGCATACGGTTTTCAGCGACGGCAATCCGCAGGCCCGGATTGTTTTAATCGGCGAAGCGCCTGGCGCCGATGAAGACCGGATCGGGCGCCCGTTTGTCGGCCGCAGCGGCCAGCTGCTGGATAAAATGCTGAAAGCGGCGGGCCTGGATCGGACCAGCTGTTATATTACCAATGTTCTGCCGTGGCGTCCGCCCGGAAACCGCACGCCGACAGATGCCGAGATTGCGGTTTGCCTGCCGTTTTTAAAAAGGCAGATAGATTTGATTGCGCCGGATTATATCTTTTTGCTGGGAGGCAGCGCGGCCAATGCCTTGCTGGAAAATGCCGAAACGATTTCGCGCATGCGCGGCCGCTGGATGGAATATAAAACGACAGCGGGGAAAAATGTTAAGGTCTTGGCCAGTTTTCACCCGGCTTATCTGCTGCGTAATGCCGGACAGAAGGCCAAGGCCTGGTCAGATCTGCTGCGCTTGGTTAAAGATTACCGCGCCGCTGACGGGGATAACGGATAATATTTGTTGGTAAAATAAATTAAACTTGATTATTGCCGCGGGGCGGCTATCATAATGGCAAAATCCTGATTATTGTTGGAAAAAGGAAAAACGATAATGGCAAATAATAAATTTTTGACGGTACTTCTGGCCGGGGTCATGAGTTTGACGGCGGTTGGCGTTCAGGCTGCCGACAGTTCGGTTATGTTCAAAATCCACGATATTAAACCGGTTAAAAACAGCGACAATCTGGTTGAATCCTGCGAGTTCAGCACGACTTTTTACAATAACAGCCGGGTAACGGTTTCCAATGTCAGTCTGGATTTGGTGTGGAAAGACACCGTGGTTGAGGGCACAATTGCCGAAGAGAAGAAAGAGGCCACGACTTTCCGCGGCCGTCGGGTAGACAATACGCCGTCGTACCGCCGCGGCGCCGGAACCGACGCCTTTACAACGGTTGAGCTGTCGGCGCCGATTTCTTTGCCGCCGCTGGCGCCGGGCAAACAGATAACCGTTAAAAACAGCGTTAAAAGCGACCGGTGCTTTTTGATGCTGGAAAATGTCGAAATCAATATCAAATCCTGCCGCACGACCGGAAGCGATCCGGCTTTGGGAGCGGACGGCGCGCAGATCGGAGTCAGCACTTCGGTCAGCGAAAACTGCAACGGCTTATTTAAATATTATTCGCCCAAAGATCCTGAATTTTATACGGATTTTAAACCGATTTCCTATGACGAGGAAGCACAGCAGGAAAGAGCCAAAGTTAACCGTGATAAAGAAGAAGTCGAAGATATGCACGAAAAGGCTTTGTCCGCGGTACGCCGCGCCGGGGAAGTTGTTGAATCGATTGCCAAATAAATAAACAGCCGGAGGGTTGAAAATGCGAAAATGGTTGGGAGCGGTTTTAGGCGGAGCGGCAATAATGTCGGCTGCCGCCGTGTCGGCGCAGACCTGGGGGGACGAAAGCCTTGACAGCGTGACGGCGCGTCCTGCGGAAACTGCGGCTTCAGCTTCCGGGATAACGCCGCCGGCCGAGAAAGTTGACGAGGCGGCCGAAGCTGCGGAAATTAAAGCCGGCAGAGAAGCGCAGCGCCGCCGCCGGCAGCAGATTCCGTCCGGCGCGAGGCAGGCGCCTGCGGTGAATACGGTCAATCCCCTGGATTTGCCCAATGTACCGACCATTGACGGGTCGCAGCGCGGCAGCGTGGCCGTAAACCGGGTGTTGAAACCCGGGGAGCAACCCGATGAAAACGAAGACCAGGAACTGATTTTTATCTATTATAAAGATTACCGGGTACGGCGGATGGCAACCGGGCGGGTTGAGTGCGACGTGAAATTTGTCGTGCTGACTTCGCTGAATCAGAAACTGTCTAATCTGAGCCTTAAACTGCGCTGGCCGAAACTGACAACTTCGGTGGTTTTTCTTGACGTTAACCCCAATATTCAGGTCTATCATGATTATACGCTGATGGGCGAGGGCTGTTATTCCATGGACAAGATTCCCAACATCATTGTCAACCGCTGCCGCATAAAAGGGCTGTCTCAGGCGGACTGCGCCAAAAAAATCAGATGGCTTAAGATGTCTTAACCATGAAGCGGCTGAGCTTAAAATCTTTTGTTCTCCGGCTGTTGATAAGATGGCTGGCGATGGCGCCGGCCGGGCTTTGCGCCGCTGAAAAATTGACGGTGCTGGATAAACGCGCCTATAAAGAGATGCTTGATTATCTGATGGTTAACCGCAAGGATATCACAGCTTACCGCCGCATTTTCAAAGCTTTGGAAAAAGATGACCAGGCCGCCGCCGAAAGGGAGGAGAACAAACTCAAAAGCGATATTCTCAGCGGTCATGTTCTGGCGGAAAAATATCTGTCGAAAAGCTACAAAAGCACTTATGCCGAGCTGAAAGAATGGCTGGAAAAATATAATGATCATCCGCAGGCCATGCGGATCTATCGTCTGGCCGCGCGCAAAGGAGACGCCGAAAAACTGTATCTGCCCTGCCGTCCGCCGTTGAAGCCGTCTTACAGCGCATACGGCTGGGTTGATGAAGACTGTTCGCGGCTGGAACCGGCTCAGGAAAAGAAGCTGCGCGCTCAGGTTGCTCAGTTCCGCCGCTATATCGGCCGGGGAAAAACCAAAATGGCGCGGCAGATTTTGGAAGACAAACAGTTCAAAAAACTGGTGATGCCGCAGAATTATGATATTATGGCCGCAAATCTGGCTTTTAAGTATTTTTTGGATAATGAAGATAAGCTGGCGCTGCGTTGGGCTTCGGCCGCTGCCGAAAACAGCGGAAACGCGACGGCCCTGTGGGTGGCGGGTTTGGCTTCGTGGCGGTTGAATGATTTTAAGGCGGCCGCTGATTATTTCAGCCGGCTGGGGGCTTTGGAAGATAATGACGAATGGCTGGTTTCGGCCGGAGCATACTGGGCTTATCGCGCCGAGAAGCTGTTGAAAAATAAAAAGGCGGCGGAAAAACAGCTGGAAAGGGCGGCGGTTTTTAAAAGAACTTTTTACGGCATTCTGGCTAATCATAAATTGGGAAATGCGCCCGAATATAATTGGAAGAGTATGTCTTATCATAATGATTTTGACAGCTTTGACTATCGCGACCTGCTGAAAAATCCGGCGCTGCGGCGCGCTCTGGTTTTGATACAGGTCAAAAATTACGCGCTGGCCGAGCAGGAGCTGCGCAGCGTTTATCCTTATCTTGATGAAAAATCTCAGGAAGCGGTTTTGTTTATTGCCGCGCAGTATAATATGCACGGTCTGGCGGTGAAAATTGCCCGGCATTTGGAAGACCGCAACCGGGATATTTATTATGATTTTATGGCTTATCCGCTGCCGGAATGGCGTCCTAAAGGCGGATGGAAAATTGAAAAATCGCTGGTATGGGCTTTTGTGCGGCAGGAATCTTCTTTCAGGCCGCAGGCCAGGAGTCCGGCGGGAGCGCGAGGGTTAATGCAGCTGTTACCCAGTACGGCGGCGCATGTGACCAAAGACCGCAGCCTGCGCCATGACCGGCGGCCGCTGCTGGAGGCGGAATTTAATCTGGATATCGGGCAGAAATACATTCGTTATCTGTTGCAGAAAGATTATATCGACGGCAATCTGTTTTATCTGGCGGTGGCTTATAACGCCGGGCCGGGAAATTTGTTAAAGTGGAAAAAATCCATGAAATATCACAATGACCCGCTGTTGTTTATCGAAACGGTGCCGTCGCAGGAAACCCGGGTTTATATTGAACGCGTCATGGCCAATTACTGGATTTACCAGACCCGCCTGAAAGAAAAGAACAAGTCGCTTGAAGCGGTGGGGAAAAACCGCTGGCCGGTTCGTTCTTAGCTTCCTTTTAAGTGGATAAGTGAAAATCTTTGTTTATTTCTACCAAAAGAATATGCTAGCTTTGGGGCAGCTAATTGAACGGCTGTATATTTGTGGAAGTCATAATTTGGCGGGATTTCCGGTTGCCAAGGCCGCCGGAAGAGAGCTTTTTTTATTAAAAAAAGGGTTATCCACAGCATACCGTGTATGTTGTTCAGATTTCAGTGATAACAAATAGAGTTTTGTTTGGTCCTCCTCTGAGTATAATAATAACAATTCATGGATACTCAATATGGGGAGTGGCAATAGGAACAACAACAATAAGAATAACAATAACTACGAGCGTTGTTTCCAGCTTTTTTTATAAAAAACAAGACTGACACAGGGATTTATACTGATGCAAGAAGATCTTTTTGACGGTTTGCATGAGAGTCTGTCAGGCCAAATAGCTTTGGATGATGTGTTTGAAGCTTATTACGAGTGCCGTAAAAACAAACGCCGGACCGTAAATTCTCTGGCGTTTGAGCTTGACTTTGAACGGGAGCTTATCCGCCTGTGGCGGGAAATAAATTCCGGTAAGTATAAAGTCAGCCGTTCAATAGCGTTTGTTGTCAAATATCCGGTTCAGCGGGAAGTTTTTGCAGCGGATTTTCGCGACCGGATAGTTCACCATCTTGTGATTTCCCGGCTGAACGGTTTGTTTGAAAAGGAGTTTATCTGCGACAGCTACAGCTGCCGGGACGGAAAAGGCACATTGTACGGCGTGCGGAGAATCCGCTCCAAAATTGAAGAATGTTCAGCCGGATATACCCGGGACTGTTATATTTTAAAACTTGATATCAGGTCTTTTTTTATGAGCATTGATAAGAATATTTTGTATCGGATGCTGTTTGAATTTATCACGGAAAAGTACCATGCGGCCGATAAATATATTTTGCTGCGCCTGGTTAAACAGATTGTTTATCATAATCCCGAAGACAATTGCGTCATTAAGGGCAAACTTTCCGATTGGAACGGTCTGCCTTATCATAAGAGTTTGTTTTGGTCGAGTCGCTATTGCGGGCTGCCGATCGGGAATCTGACGTCGCAGATTTTTGCCAATTTTTATCTTAACCGGCTTGACAAATATGTGACGGAAGAGTTGCAGATTAAATATTACGGGCGTTATGTTGATGATTTTGTCCTGATTCATGAGGATAAGCAGGTCTTGCTGGCGGCTTGGAAGAAGATCGGGGCGTTTTTGCAGGCGCAGCTGAAGCTGAGTTTGCATCCGCAAAAGTTTTATCTTCAGCATTACAGCAAAGGCGTTAAATTTATCGGAGCGGTTATCAAGCCTAACCGGGTTTATATCGGCAATCGCAGCAAAAATAATTTGTACCGGAAAATATTTTCGATGCTGCCGCGGATGGCGCAAAGCGTCGGGCAGGTTCTCGGCAATCTGGAAAAATTTGCCGCGGGGGTCAATTCTTATATCGGGTTTATGCGGCATTATAATACCTATAATCTGCGTTTGCGGATTTTGCAAATGCTTGATGATACTTTTTTGGGAGAAGTGTCGGAGCTGGAGCCGAATGCGGCGAAATTTGCCATTGATAAAAACTTTTGCAAAGCCGGGCAGAAAAAACGCCAATTACGCAAACAACGCCAGTACCGGCGTTTTCAACATCAAAAACAGGTAAAAGGAGAAAGAGATGGTTTTGTATAATCAATTGCCGATATATCGCGATACTTATTTGCTGCTAAGTGAAATTTACCGGGCAACCAGCAAATTTCCGCGAGATTATAAATATACGCTGGGACAGGATATGAAGAGAGATTCTTTGTCTTTGTTCCGCGATTTATACGGCGCCAATGTTTCGCAGGAAAATCGTAAGCAGCATTTGAGCAATTTTCTGACTTCGTTTGAACTTTTGAAAATAGAGCTGCGCTTATGTGTGGATATGAATGTGCTGTCAATAAAGAAACTGGCTCAGTTAAGTTTAATTATGGACAATATTGCCAAGCAGGCTACTTCGTGGCGAAATGCCAGCAAAGCGGCGGTTCCGCCGCAGAACAAATAGGCCGGGGTTTGCCGGAGGCTATCCGGGGAGTTGTGAACGGCGGTTTTAAAAATTTATTTGTTGTTAAAGTTTAATTAATAAGTATTGTCTAATATAAGAAACATAGTAAGATAAGAATATTGAAAATTAACAAGGGGCCGAGAGAATGTCGGGGATATCGTTAACAGCGTCAATGCGCAGCAATTTGTTGAGCTTGCAGAATATTGCGAGCCAACAGGATATTGTGCAAAACCGCCTGGCGACCGGGCTTAAAGTATCTTCGGCAATCGACAATCCCTCTTCTTATTACACGGCGACATCGTTAAACAACCGCGCGGCTGATTTGACCGCGCTTTTGGATGCGATGTCACAGGGCGTGCAGACGATTAAAGCGGCAACCGAGGGCTTAAGCGCGGCGGCCGGTTATTTGGAGCAAATGCGCTCCGTCACCGAAAGGGTTTTGACTGAGGCCGAGCTTGTTCCTTATCAGGCTGAAATTGAGTTTGATACCAATGTTGACGCTTTGCTGGCCGAAGGTTATACTGCAATTACGGCGGATATGAGCGTGGCGGAAATTCAGGCGATTTTGGATACCGACAATGCCAAGGTGGTTTTGACCGAAGACGTCACTCTTAATTCTACAATTTCTGCACACGGCAAAAACATTGTTATCAACGGCGGCGGCCACACTTTTACCATGCGCGGCATTTATAATTACGGATCCGGCGCAACGATAGAGAATATGAAAATTGTCAACACCGCGGCCGGTACGACGTCTTTTGCCCGTTCCATATACGATACGGGCGGAAACGTTACGGTCAGAAATCTGGATATTGTTCAGGATAATACGGTTGGCCGGGCAACAGCACTGCAAATCTGGGGCAGCGGTCAGAATGTGGTTGAAAATATAAATATCCGGATGAGCGGCAATGCGGAGCAAATGTCGGGGGTTTTTGTTACCGGAACTTGTTCGATCAGCAATATGAGCGTTGAAATAAGCGGCAAAGAGGACAGTTATTTGGCAGCGGTTGGTTCGCATTCAACCAATGTTACAATAAATAAAATCGGGTTCACGGCGACGGGCGGAAAAGCGTTTGGCGTTGTCGGGCCGGTAAAGGGGATAGAGAGCAGCGTTTCCGGCGGGACGGCGAGTCGTCCGTCGGCTTTGTATGACGGCCAGAGCAATACGCAAGCGATTCTTGACCAGTTGGGAGCAGATGCCTTGGCAGCTTATGCGGCGAGCCAGTTTTATGCGCCGGGTACCGATAAAGACGGAACTTTTGGACAGGGCAACTGGTATTTGCCGTCAATCGGCGAATTAATGGCCATGTATGGCACAGATACCTCGCAGATGACCAGCGGATACGGAACCAGCGGGGTTACCGGCAGCGGTAAAACCGTGATTAATGATGCTTTGAAAACCCTTGCAGCCAAAGGTGTCGATGCTGCACCTTTAAGTAGTGGATATTATTGGTCCTCCTCTGAGTCTAGTACTATCATTTCATGGCGACTCGATATGGGGAGTGGCAATAGGAACTACGGCCATAAGAGTATCACGGTGGCTACGAGCGTTGTATACAGCTTGTAGAAAATTGTTTTTATCCCTTT
>CALXTG010000184.1 GCA_944391355.1 uncultured Alphaproteobacteria bacterium | reverse complement strand
GGAAAGTCATGAGCGGATGAAAAAGACTTATGACGAGGACGCATAATTAAATCGTTTTATAGGGCATTCAGAGCAATTTTCTGACGGTCTCAAAAAATTCACGTATTTTTTATACGCTAAAATTTTTTTTGCCGCTGAAAATTACTCTGACTGTTCCTCTAAAATGATTTACTTTTACATGGTTTATTATCAGCGCCGCTTTTGTAAGGCGGCATTTATTGCAGACGCAGGAAATGACAGTTACCGAAAAAGATTTTATTTTAGCCTCTTCTTCGCCGCAGCGGCGCAAACTTTTGGAACAGATCGGCTATCGTCCCAAAAAAATTCAGCCTGCGGATATTGATGAATCGATTCACAAATATGAGAAACCAGCCGCTTATGTCAAGCGTATGGCTCTGGAAAAAGCCCGCAAAGTTGCGGGGCTTTGTCCGGGAGAGAATATTCTGGCTTCCGATACGGTTGTGGTTGTCAACACCAAAATTCTGCAGAAAGCGCAAAATGACGAAGAGCAGGTTCGGGTGATGAAGCTGCTGTCGGGAAAAGCGCACCGGGTTTTGAGCGCGGTTTGTCTGATCAGCCGTGACGGCCGGGAAAGCCTGAAACTGAGCACAACCCGGATTTTGATGAAAAAACTTTCCGAAGAAGAAATCAGAAATTATGTTGCCGGCCGCGAATGGGTCGGTTGTTCCGGTTATAAAATAGAAGGCGAACTGGCAGCCTATGTCCGGAAAATTATCGGTTCTTATTCCGGTGTGGTCGGTCTGCCTTTGTATGAGACCAAAAATATGTTAAACGGTGCGGGAGTAAAATAAATGACTGATGTAATCGTTTATGAACAAAAATCAGCACAGACACGGATTGCCCTGCTGGATGACGGGGAAATGTACGGTCTGGAGATTATTGACGAAAACAAGGCGGCCGAAGGAAATATTTATCTCGGCAGAATTACCAAAAAAATAGACCTGGTTCATGATAAAACCGGTTTTTTTGTAGATATTAATGACGGCCGCGATGCTTTTCTCAATGCCGAAGAGAGCGGTCTTGACGAAAGTAAGGTCAGCGAAGGCCAGAGTTTGGTGGTTCAGGTTGCTCAGGAACGCCGGGCGGAAAAAGGCGCGCGGCTGTCGCGGGCATTGCAGTTTGTCGGCGAGTATATCGTTTATCATCCTTATAAAATGTATGTCGGCGCTTCGTCGCGGATTGAAGACAAACAAAAGCTGGAAGAATATAAACGGCAGGTTGTCGAACATACCACCGGGCAGGAAGGCTGGGTGTTGCGGACAGCGGCGGTGACGGTTCCTTTTGCGGAAATTGCGGCTGAAATGGAAAAGCTGCGCAATGATTTTGAGGGCGTTTTGAAAAAGGCCCGTCAGGCAGCGGCGCCGAGCCTGCTTTACAGCAAAGGCAATCCGCTCGGAGATTATATCAGCCGTTATAAAAATACACTGCAAAAAGTTGTTACCAACTCCCGCAATGTCGAAGCTGATATCAAAGCCAAATTCGGCGATGAAGTTGCCGTAGAAATAGTGAGCGAACCTTTTGCCGAATACGGTTTGGAAGATGCAATCTGGGAGGCTTTGCACCGTCAGGTCAATCTGCCGGGAGGCGGAAGCATTACCATTGAAGAAACCCGCGCCTGCGTTGCCATTGATGTTGACAGCGGCGATGATAAAGGCCACGGCGGTATTTCGCGGCTTAATAATGAGGCGGCGGCGGAAATTGCCAAGCAGATTAAACTGCGGAATCTGTCGGGAAAAATCATTATTGATTTTGCCGGTTCATCGGAGTATCGTTTTATCAAGCCGGTCATTGAGATTTTGGAGCAAGCGCTGGCCGATGATTATTCGCGTTCAACGGTTTTGGGTCTGAGCCGGGCCGGTACGGTTGAAATCGTCCGCGTGCGCCGTCATCCGTCGCTGCAGGATATGCTGACGGTGGAATGTGAATGCTGTCAGGGGACGGGAAGAGTCAATCGATGAGCAAATGTCCGATTTGTAAGAAAGAGTTAAGCGATACCCGTTATAAGCCTTTTTGCAGCAAACGCTGCGCCGATATTGATCTAGGTAACTGGCTGAACGAAAAATATACCGTGCCGGTGGTTGAGCTCGATGAGCAGGAAATTGCCGAGCTGGAAGAAGCTTTTGAAAACAGAACCGGGAAATCGGGTGATGAGTGACGAAGAAAAAATACCGCATTTGCCGGCTGGCCGGATTTTTTATGAAAGCCTTGCCTATGTCGGGGATAATCCGCTCGCCGTTCTGATGTTTTCGGTGATTAATTATATGTTTCTGGTCGCCGGCGTTTCTGTGTGGGCGACCGGTTTATTTTGGCCGCTGGTACTCGGATATTATCTGTTCTGGAGTTATTTTTTCAGATTTTATTTCCAGAAGAAACCTTATTTGCAGCTGAAGCCTCTGCTTAATTCTCTGATGCCTTCCAGCAAGATTTTGGTTATCGGCGTGTCGGTGTTTGCCGTGATTACTTTTCTGCCGTTTATTCCGCTGTTGCTGGTTTATCTCGGCGTGGAGATTGATATCGGCAAACTGGCGGCCGTGCAGCGGGAGCTTTTGGAGTCTCCCTGGGTGAATCTCGGGTTTGTTTTGTTGTTTACGCTGCTGGTGCCGCAGATATTTTTTCGTCCGTTTATGGCCTGGATTTCGGCTTTGCTGGGGCGTAACCGGACTTTGAAGTTTGCTTGGAGCCGGACGCGGAATAATTATCTGCCGTTGTTGATTATTGCTCTGATTATGAACTTGGCCGGTCTTTTGGCAGATGAGTTCGGGCGTTTTAATGAGGCGGCGGATATTTTTTCTTTGCTGTTGTTGTCGACGCTGATGGTTTACTTTAATATTGTTATTGCGCAAATTTATACTTTTTTCTTTGAAAATTAGGTTTGATGAAATTGGAGCTGCTTGGCAATTATCAAGCAGCCCCATATCAGCTGCTGCTTGAAACCGAGCGCCTTCGTTTCGGTTTGGCTTCTTCCGCTTCTTTTATACTCGGGTCAAGCCGAAACACGAGAATATAGAGAAGCGGTCAATCATCATTTTAGCCAAAAAAAAGACCAACCCTAAGGAATTATACATCCGAAAATAAATATTGCTGCGGCAGATTCTCTTTATCATTGAGGAGGCTTTGCCCCTTTGCTATTATTAAGGCATAGACTTTGGCCATTAACTGCGAGGGGAAAATGAAAAAATTATTACTGATAATCTTTTTATTTGCCGCTAACTCTGTATTAGCCGCGTCCCTCTCGCTTGACATTCACACACCCGACCGGCCAAAGTCTATGCAATTTGCCAA
>CALXTG010000183.1 GCA_944391355.1 uncultured Alphaproteobacteria bacterium | reverse complement strand
CAGGCTGCACAGTAGACAAAGGATTTTGTAAAGGATGTATCATTAACATCCAAGAAAAAATTCTGAGAGAGATTCAAGAAAGTGAAAACTGTATAGCTTTTACTTGGTAACTATTAATCCTATTATTTACTACTATGAAAAAAAAGAAAACAAAAGCTCAATTGGAGGAAGAAAAGAGAGCTGAACAACTCAAAGAAAAAAGCTCTCAGCTCAAAAGATTTCTTTCTAAGATTCAAAACGGCCTAATGACAGATGAAGATATCAGACATCTGGCCGAAATGCTCAAAATCGAAGATTACAATGAGCTGCAGGGATCTTATAACGATATTATCGTTGCCGGTTTTCCCTACTCGGACGATCTGCGTACGATTTTATATCATTATTTAGATTCCGTCTTAAAACAGGGACTGATCGACGGCGGACTGGTTATGAACATGTTATCACATGGGTATATCAGTCGGGAAACTTTCCTGATTTTACATGACAATGCAAAAAAAATCAGAGAAAGTGGTTTTGGAATGGTTTTGCATCCGATGTTAAAAAAGATGTTGGAACGCAATGTCAAAGCCAATCCAAGAGATGAAACCGATCTCCTCCCGCTTACTGACGATGAGCGAAAAAATTTCCGACTATTGATTGATGACTATAGTCCGGAAATGATGCAGCTAACCCTTGAAGAAATGGCCATGGCCACTCAAGAATAGTCCGCAGAAAAGACTTTAAGACCCTGAAGATGCTGATCTTCAGGGTTTTTTCTTTATAATTTTTCTAAAAATAAAATGACCGAAAAATTTCCAAAAATTTTCCCTGCGTTCAATCTGTTTAGACAGAAAAAGAGATTATGCTAAATATTTGTTAACAGATGTTGATTAGAATGGGAAATCATAATAAGATAAAAATATTGAGTAATTTCAGAATTTGTCATGCCAAACTTGATTTGGCATCCAGTCAAACAAATTAGCTTCTTTAGTTTACTGGATTCCAGCTTTCGCTGGAATGACAAGAAACACAAGAGGCCGAGAGAATGTCGGAAATTTCGTTAACAGCGTCAATGCGCAGCAACTTGTTGAGCTTGCAAAATATTGCAAGCCAGCAGGATATTGTGCAGAATCGCCTGGCGACCGGCCTTAAAGTTTCTTCGGCAATCGATAATCCTTCTTCTTATTACACCGCTTCTTCATTAAACAACCGAGCTGCGGATTTGACAGCGCTTTTGGACGCGATGTCGCAGGGAATACAGACGATTAAAGCCGCTTCCGAGGGATTGGAAACACAAAGTAATTTTATCCGTCAAGCTCAAGCCGTTCTTAACACGGCGATGGAAAAATCCCAACCTGTAATCGCCGTCGTCAATAACGAAACCGAACTTCTGGAAGCATTAAACACCGGGCAAGAAGGCTTATACGTCATTAATGCAGATATTTCATTCAGCGATAACCTATCCATAGAATTAAAAAAAGGCCAATCTCTGGTCGGTGCCCGCTATCTGAATGAGAACGCCGCCCAGACTAAAATCAGTTTTAATTTTGTGAACAGTCAAGACAGCGGGATTTTATTAAACGGAAATAATCTAATCAGTGATTTGGATATTGAAGGCATCACAGATATGCGCAACGAGAACGCAATAATTCACGGGCAGCAAAGTTCCGGAAACATCTTAC
The DNA here is from genome assembly GCA_944391355.1 of uncultured Alphaproteobacteria bacterium. Classification (GTDB taxonomy): domain Bacteria; phylum Pseudomonadota; class Alphaproteobacteria; order RF32; family CAG-239; genus CALXWF01. The sequence continues at coordinate 3,595 of CALXTG010000183.1, read as the reverse complement.
AGAATCTTAATTTTTCAATTAACAGCGAAGCAGACGCCTCAACCGGCAACCGAACCTTTTCAGCCGTCCGCCTGGGAGGTTTCGATATCCGAGGAACCGTTAATATCATCGACAGCGGCGAAATCGGCGATGGTTCCTCGGTAAACCGCCAGACAAACGGCTTCTACGCTTGTGATATCACCTTATCCGGCAATGCAAAGCTCAACATTAAAATGAACGGTTTCTGGGGCGCCGGGATATATTTCGGTTCAACAATTCTTAAAGACAACGCCTCATTAAACATTGAATCTAACGGCGCGCACGGCTATGCGTTAAACGAAAACAGATTTTACGCCTTTGACGACAGCAGAATAAATTTTAACAGCGGAGGCGTTCACAGTCATGAAATCTTCCAACTGAACGACCGCTGCAAAGCCTATATTAATTCAAAAACTTTCAGCTTTGCCTATACAACGCTGGAGATTACCTCCGCCGCCGCAGAATTGGTCGGAAAAAACGCGTCTACTTTTTTCTACCCGGCGCAAAAAGGTCAAATTACAACTGCAGCCGGAGCCTCCATCCGGACAAATGCCGGACTGTTTACAGCTCCGTCAAACGGTATTTTGCAGGCATATATTATCGGAACCAACGATTTAAGCAGCGGGGGTTTTACTAAAACTGACAGTACCCCGGCAGCCATGGACAGTAATTTCACCGATTACTTTGCCGACTTTGAAAACAATATGCAGAAAGAATTGGAAAAAGACCGGCAGAACAGTGACATTTTCCTTGAAACTGCCGCAGAAGAGCAACAGTATCAGCTTATCCTCCGGCAGATTGCCGAAACCGCCGCAGACAGCAGTTATAAAGGCATCAATCTGTTGCAAAATCAGAAATTAAAAATAAATTTTAATGAAGACCGCAGCTCGAAAATTGAAGTTAACGGGGCAGATTGTTCCCTTACCGGTCTGGGACTTATTACCGACAGATTTAAAACCCGGCAGGATTTATTAAAGGCGACAGACGAACTGACTGAAGCGATGAACCGAATTCGTAATTTTTCATCAGAATTGGGAAATTATTTTTCAATCATCACGACCCGGCAGGACTTTACCGAAAATCTGATAAATGTTTTAGAAGAAGGTGCCGATAAATTAACGCTTGCCGATATGAATCAGGAATCTGCCAATATGTTGGCCCTGCAAACTTCCCAGCAGCTGGCTGTCAATTCGCTGTCCCTAGCCTCTCAGGCTTCTCAAACAGTCTTACGCTTGTTTTAATCTACTTCTGCGGATAATTAATAACCGAACCGGAATGAAACTTAAATCCTCTGAGTAATTCGGCAACCGGCATCGGCTTTTTACCCTGCCGCTGGATTTCCAAAATTTCAAGCAATCCCTGCATACAAACAATCATCAGGCGCCCGTCGTTAACCAGAAGTTTACCGTAGGTCATATTTTCCGAATCATCGGCGACACGTGCCCGCAAAACCTTAAACCGCTCGCCTTCATATTCAAAATACGTCCCGGGATAAGGATTAAATGCCCGGATTTTTCTTTCCAGCTCTATGGCAGACTTACGAAAATCCAGACGGCTCTCGGCCTTATCCAGTTTCGCCGCATAAGTAACCCCCTCTTCCGGCTGGGCAATTTTCGGCAATTTATCCAGCCTGTCCAAAGCTTCCGTAATCAGGCGGCAGCCCTCGGCGCTTAATTTATCATGGAGCATTTCACCGGTTGTAGTTTCATCAATTGCCACTTCGCTTGTCAGCAACATGGCGCCGGTATCTAATCCTTTATCCATCTGCATAATCGTCACCCCGCTTTTAGCATCGCCGGCTTCAATCGCCCGCTGAATCGGCGCGGCTCCGCGCCAGCGCGGCAACAGGGAAGCATGAATATTCAGACAACCGTAAGGAAACGCCTCTAAAACCGCCGGCGGCAAAAGCAAACCATAGGCCGCTACGACTGCAGCTTCTGCATTCAGCGCTTTAAAAGCAGTCTGTTCTTCGGCCGATTTCAAACTCAGCGGATGACGAACTTCAATGCCTAATTTTTCCGCGGCCAGATGCACCGGCGTCTTACGCAGACTGTTACCGCGGCCGGCCTCGCGCGGCGGCTGGGTATAAACGCAAACAACCTGATGACTGCCTGCCAAAGTTTCCAAAACCGGAACCGAAAAATCCGGCGTTCCCATAAATACGATTTTCATTATTCACTTTCCGTCTTTTCTTCACGTAACTTCTGAAGTTTTTTCAAAAGCATTGAGCGTTTCAGGCGGCTGATACGGTCGATATAAAGAATCCCGTCAAGATGATCCAGTTCATGCTGAACCACAATCGCCAGAAAATCATCAGCCAGCATCTCGCGCGGCTCGCCGTTATAATCCAGATAACGGACTTTAACCCAGGCAAAACGTTCAACTTCCGCCCGCTGTTCCGGAACAGACAGACACCCTTCCTCACCGCAGACTTTTTCGGTCGATTTTTCAACAATCTCGGGATTAATCAGATAAAGAGGATTGCCAGGCTTTTTGCCTTCGTCATCGCGCTCGGCGTCAATAACGACAATCCGTTTGGAAATTCCGACCTGCGGCGCAGCCAGACCGACACCGATTTCGACATACATGGTTTCCAGCATATCATCAAGCAGCCGACGCAGCTCATCGTCGACTTTTTCTACTTTTTCCGCTTTCTTTTTCAAAATCGGATGCGGATATTCATATACTTTCATCACTGTCATTTTTCTGCTCCCAAAATCTAAAGGCGGTTCTCACTTTCCGGTAATATAATGATACCGCAGCGTACAAAATAGTACGTGAAGATATCAGCAACCCGCAAATTCTGTACTTAGATGACCGCCAGACGGGTTTTACCTCGCCTGCTTGGCAATCTGATCCAGCAACGCATTAACCATCTTCGGCTCGTTTTTGCTGAAAAAGGCATAGGCTAAATCAACATATTCTTGAATTAACACTTTAACATCAACGTATAAGGTGTTGATTAATTCATAAGCGGCACACAAAAGCAACGCCCGCAGAGTTCCGTCCAGACGTTCAAACTGCCAGCCTTCTTTCAGATAAGCCGCCAATGATTTTTCCAAAAATTCCTTCTTTTCATGTACATTACGGGTCAGAGTTGCAAAATAATTGGTATCTATTTTTTCGACTTCAACCAGTTCTTCCCTTTCCCCGTCCCCGTCATCGGCAATAACAAAACGCCCGACTTCGCCGTTGATAAAATCTTTGATGACTTCGTCAACCGGCAGCTGACCGTATTCAATCATATAAGTTGCCTGAACGGCCGCCAGACGGGCGCCGGACTTCATTTTAATTTTTTCCGATACGAATTTTGCCATATTACTCCTCTTTCGGCTTTGCCAGCTTATCAATAGTTTCTACAAAATCTTCAAAATCTTTCACCTCACGAAAATCACGATATACCGACGCAAAACGGATATAAGCGATATGATCGAGATTTGAAAGAGCTTCCATCACATATTCGCCGATTGTCTGTGAAGCAATTTCAGTTTCCCCCGAAACCTCCAGACGGCGCTGAATTGAATTGACGACTTTCTCGACCCGCTCCGGGCTGACCGGCCGCTTGCGAACCGCCAAT
>CALXTG010000182.1 GCA_944391355.1 uncultured Alphaproteobacteria bacterium | reverse complement strand
CCGACTGCGGATAACCTCTAAAACACCGTGATATTCCAGACTTTCTCTGATCGGGGCTTCATCAAAAACCGGCAGTATCTCCCGCTCTTGCAGTTCCTCTTCGTCATTAAAGGAAAATTCGTTTTTTTCCTCTACCGCGGCAGTGATATAAACCTCGCCGTTTTTGGTTTCGTTAGAAATGATAACCGCGTCCAGTCCCAGCTCCTGACGAACCATATCCATGGCGAAAGAGATATCGGGGGCAATGAAATTTTTGATTTTCATCTTTTACCCCTAAATCTGCGCCACGGTTTTAATTTTGGCTTTGGGGTGAATTTCATTCTGCGACATAACCACCGTCAACGGGCGGAATCTTTCAATAATCGAGCGGACAAAAGGCCGAATGCCCGGACTGGTCAGCAGGACGGCATTTTCGCCTTTGGCGGCCAGTTCTTCCATCGTATTGCGAACCTTGGTAATGAAAGACTGCAAAGCGCTGGGCGCCATCGCCAGCTGACGGTCGTCGCCGTCGCCGACAATGGCCTCGGCAAAGGCATGTTCCCATTCCGGCGACAAAGTAACCAGCGAGATAACCCCGAGTTCGTTGGCGTTGGCATTGGACAGCTGGCGTGCCAACCGGGCGCGAACGTGCTCGGTAATCATCATCAGGCTGTGGGTTGATGAAACAGCTTCGGAAATACCTTCCAAAATTGTCGGCAAATCGCGGATTGAAACGCGTTCCTGCAGCAGATTCTGCAAAATACGCTGAACCGCGCCGAGGCTGACTTTGCCGGGAATAAGCTCTTTGACCAGTTTCTGGTGCTCTTTATCCATTTCGTCAAGCAGCTTCTGAGTCTCGGCGTAAGAGAGCAGCTCAGGCATATTATCTTTCACCAGTTCGGTTATATGGGTGGTAACCACCGTGGCCGGGTCGACCACCGTATAGCCGCGGAACATTGCTTCTTCGCGGTAAGACTGGTCAATCCACATTGCTTTCAGTCCGAAAGTCGGTTCAAATGTATTTTCGCCGGGGAGCGTAATCGGTTCGCCGCGCGGATCCATTACCAGCAGCTGGGTCGTGCGCAGTTCGCCGCGGCCGGCTTTGACCTCTTTAATGTAAATGTTATATTCGTTGGCTTCCAGCTGCATATTATCCTGAATGCGGATTGAGGGCATGACAAAGCCCAGCTCGGCAGCCAGCGCCCGGCGCAGCGCTTTAATCTGGTCGGTGAGTTTTTTGTTGGTTTCTTCATTAATCAGCGGCAGCAGCCCATAGCCGATTTCCAGACGAATCAGGTCGATACGCAGCGCATTGGCAATCGGTTCGTCGGCCGCTTTGGTGACTTTGCCCTGTTTTTCTTCCTGTTCAAGGATTTCCTGCGCCCGCTGCGCCTGGATTTTCTGCTGTTTATCGAGATAATAAGCCGTCGCCCCGGTCAGCGCCGCAAGCAAAACGAACGGAATCGCCGGCGTGCCGGGAAGCATGCCCAGCGCCAAAGCCAAGAAGGCGCTCATGCCCAGAGCTTTAGGGTAATTGGCGACCTGTTCAAACAAAACCTTATCGGTCGAATCGGTCATGCCGGCTTTGGAAACCAGAATACCGGCCGCTACCGAAACAATCAGCGCCGGAACCTGAGAAACCAGTCCGTCACCGACAGTCAGGCGGGTATAAGTTTCTCCGGCGTCGCTGAAGCTCATATGGTTTTGCACCATACCGATAATAATACCGGCGATGATATTGATAAAAGTAATAATCAAACCGGCAATCGCGTCCCCGCGGACGAATTTGGAAGCACCGTCCATGGCTCCGTAAAAAGAGCTTTCTTTTGATAATTCCTCGCGGCGGGCGCGGGCCTGATCCTCGTTAATCAGCCCCGAAGACAAGTCGGCGTCAATCGCCATCTGTTTACCGGGCATCGCGTCCAAGGCAAAACGGGCGGCAACTTCGGCGATACGTCCCGAACCTTTGGTAATAACGACAAAGTTAACCAAAACCAGAATTGCAAAAACAATCACGCCGATAACAAAGTTATTGCCCATGATAAATCCGCCGAAAGCCTTAATGACTTCACCGGCGGCATCGGGGCCGGTATAGCCTTTGGCGAGAATCAAACGCGTCGAAGCCAGGTTTAAGGCCAGACGATACATGGTAGTAATCAGCAAGACCAGCGGAAAAGCGCTGAACTCGGTCGGTTTCTCAATAAAAATCGCCGTCATCAGCACCAGGCAGGACATCGTAATCGACAGCGCCAAAGCAATATCCAACAGCCAGGCCGGCAGCGGCATAATCAAGATAACCAGCATCAGGATAATGGCCAGAGCAAAGAAAATATCGCCGCGTTTGGTTGAGGCGACAATCAGGTCTTTAAACGACCTGCCTCCGAACATTGATGCATTTTGCGGTGTTTTAGCCATCGTTCAAAATTATCCTACCGAGGTATCGAGATACCCCTCCTGCTCATATTGTTTCAGTTTGTTGCGCAGCGTGCGGATTGATATGCCGAGAATCTGCGCCGCCGTGGTGCGGTTGCCGAAAGTATGGCGCAGCGTATCGATAATCAGATTACGCTCAACATCGGCAACGGTATTGCCGACCAGATTTTCAGCCGCCGCTTCCGACACATCCGAAGCTTTAACCGCCGAGGGATCCGAAAGCATAACCGCTTCTTTTTCAATCTGTTCGCCGGTACTCAGCAGAACGGCGCGGTGAATGGTATTTTCCA
>CALXTG010000181.1 GCA_944391355.1 uncultured Alphaproteobacteria bacterium | reverse complement strand
AACGGTCAAATGAAAACCCTGATTGACCGTACGGTTCCGCGATACGGCGAAATCAGTCACAAAGATTTTTATTTTATTGTCGCGGCGGCCGACAACAGTCATGCCAATATGGAAAAAACTTTGGAAGGATTCCGCGGCTTTACCGAAGACTGTTTGGAAGACGCCCGCGAGAAAGGCGTTATCTACGGCACCGGCGCCTGGCAAATCGGCGATATCAAAGGCCAACCTGCCATGCAGGAAGCCTATGAAGCCGGCAGAAATATATAAATATCCCCAGGGGCATTAAAAGTGCCCCTCATTTTTATCACCGGATTATTTCATGTTTAAACCATTGTTCCTGAAAAGCCGTCTGAATCTCAATTTCGGAATCAGAAACCGAAGTTCCTGACGGAACAACAATCAGTTTATCATCATCGTCATCTAAACGATGTAAGACGGCAACACAACGACCGCTGAATTGCCGCAGCGGTTCTTTAACATTCAGAATGTAAGCATCCAGCTCCTCGCCGTCACCGGAAACCGTTCCTGGCAAATAACCGTAATTAAGCTTATAAACGAATCCGTGGCGGGGATGCCTGCTGCCCAAAGGGCGATCTATAATTATGTTTACTTCCCGGCCGATATACGCTTGTGTATTCATTTAAAGCTGTCCTTGCAACTGACGGCGCCAAGTCTCCAATTTCCAGTCAAAACTCTGCGAGGCATTGGCTGGGCTGGTTGACGGCATCAAGACCAGTTCAATATTATGCTGTTCTGCCCAGGCACGGTTCGGGCTTTTCATAAAAGCCTCATAAGCTTTATTACCGTTAAACAAAAGTTTCCGCAGCTGCGGAGTTTCTTTTGACAGAACTGAAAAATCATTGGCTACCACATCTTTAATGTTGCTGTCGAGACTGCCGTTTCGGCGGCAGCTCCGCATCACATCCCACAGCCCTACTCCCTGTTTTAACAACAGCGCAATTCTTTCTTCATAGGCTGTGTCTTCATTGATTTCGGCAAAGCTCTGCGCGATAAATTTCCAAAAATTATTCCGCGGATGTGCATAATATTGCTGACGACGCAATGATTCTTCCCCCGGCATAGATCCGATGACCATTATGCGTACATTTTCAGCTACCCGGCGTCCCAGACTTTTTTTAATTTCCGTTTTCATATCCTGTCTTATTCTTCCATTTGTTTTTGCAGCCATTCCATGATTAGACTGACCAGATACTGCTGTTGTTCATTGTTCAGCGGCACAGCTTCCGGAAACTTGTGCCATTTACGAATACATCCACGGCAGCAGCAGGCTGTCGCATGCTGAGCAATAAAAACCGGATGCCCTTTCATCGGGGTCTGTTTGCCGTCATTGGGAATAGTTGCCGGTGCTACTCTGGCGGCTATAAACTCTTCGGCATGACGGCGAATTACCTCTCGGCCTTTTTGCCGCAGATAGTTTTTATCTTTTAATTTCAGGCAAAAACGGCTGCGGAATTTGGAACGGCTTAATCTGTCAAAAATATCTTCATACATCATCTTTAATATTTTATTTAATCTTTTGTTCTCTTTGAGATTTTATAAAACAATAAAAAAATAAGCAAAAGAAAAATTTTGGGAGCATAGCTCTTAGGGGCGTAAGAAGTCAGAGAAACAAATCCTGCCCGATCAGCAGATATAAAAAGACCACCTTGAAAGGTGGTAAAAAACTTCTTGCTCTTGCTCCGTAAGCATTGCCTGCGGCAATACTAACTCCGCTTTGTACAGCTCCTGACACGCAGAATCGGCCTTTGTCACATATTCTGCTTGTTTTTCAGTATCAGCCCTGCTGCCCCATTTGTTTTTGTATTTATTCTATTTCATTAAGCGGATTTATAATAGCATTATTTTTTGCAAAAGCAATTTATAAAAAACCCGTACGCCTGACAAGACAGAATGCTTTTCGCTTGTGTCAAATATCAATTTGCTATATTATTTAATTAAAGGAGAGTAATATGCTTCAGGATTCTGACTTAATATCTCAATATACAGAATTTATTCTTAACAATCTTCCTGAATGGAATCATTCCAAATCCGAGGCAGATATTTCAGTTATTGCCCAAAAGGAAAAATTTGCTGCGGAAACTGCCAAAATTGACCGTACTGCAGACATTAACAGCCAACTTAAACAGTTAGGTAAAATTATTAAAGATTCGGTTCCCGATAATCATATCTGTTTATTTGACACGGCAAAGCATCAGTTAGTTGAAAAGCAGAATCCCTCTTATTCAAAATTTGAATATAATCTTGCCTATGCTTCTGATAATGAACTTAAAAAATATTTATTAGAAGAAGTTAAACATTTCAAAATGCAAAACGGCCGCCCCCAGTGGATGATAGCAACATCCAAACAAAACAGTCAAAACATCGGTATTATTGCCATTCCCTCTTTTGCCGGTGATGTAGACTGTCAAGCTACAGTCCGAAAACAATTTACAGAGCATTTAATTACCCAAAAGAAACAACATTCATGGAAAGATATTATTTTTGATTTCAGAGGAAATACCGGCGGAGATGCTGAAATAATCAAAGAAATAGGTGAAAGATTAAGCGGAAAATCGCTCCTATATGCCGATATTTGCGAATATGTAAAAAATGTTCCTCAAAATCCGGAGCAGAACAAAATATTTTCTCTTAAAAGGTTCAGACGGAAAACAAGTCCACAATATCCTTCCTCTGACGATGATAAATTTTACGGCCATTTATATATTCTGCAGGACGGCTGGTGTGCTTCAGCTACAGAAGGAGCTATTTATATGCTTTCTCAGATTGCTAATAGTACGACTGTCGGTGAAACAACCGCAGGAACATTTGCCGGCGGCGGCTGTGTTAATATTCCTTTTTCATACGGAACCTTACGTATCGGAACAGAATATCGAGAAAGGAGTAAAAACGGCCGTCTCATAAAAGAAAAAGAAGGTATCCCCGCTGATATACCCACCTCTGCGAAAAGTGCTTATCACCAAGCTCTTAAAATGATTATAAATCATACTCTGCCTCATCAGACAATCTTATCCGAATTTATCAGAAAGAATAAAAATTTATAATTTTTACTTTTTATCCTATAATTTAATGAAACCTCATTAATAGGCGCTCTTGAATAGCTCTTAGGGGCGCAAGAAGTCAGAGAAACAAATCCTGCCCAATCAGCAGATATAAAAAGACCACCTTGAAAGGTGCTAAAAAACTTCTTGCTCTTGCTGCGTAAGCATTGCCTGCGGCAATACTAACTCCGCTTCGGTCAAGCTAACCGTAAATCTCGCTCTCTGCACTGTCGTTTGTTCGCTCAATAACGGTTACTATACTTAAAACTTCAAAATCCTCCACCGGAGAATTTTGAAGTTTTAAGCCCATACAAGCGCTCTCGAATAGCTCTTAGGGGCGCAAGAAGTCAGAGAAACAAATCCTGCCTGATCAGCAGATATAAAAAGACCACCTTGATAGGTGGTCTTTTTATATCTGGTCGGGACGAGAGGATTTGAACCTCCGACTTCTTGCACCCCATGCAAGCGATCTACCAGGCTGAACTACGTCCCGTTATTTTTACTCAGCGATACCAGGCTGAACTACATTCTGGCATGCCTAAGCAAAAATTGTATACATCAACTTATTTTAAAATACAATAATTATTTTACGGTTTTATTTAAAGAAACGCTTAATTCTTCACGTAATGTTTTCAATTCACCGATAATATCCGTGATCAGGCGGCGGCTTTTTTCATCAAGAGAAACTTCCCCTGCTCCTTCGGCAAAGAAATCTTTTTGGATTTCCTCTCCCAACAGCTCTTTTACGCCTTTTTCCTTGAAAACTTTTTGGACGCCCTCAATCGTATAGCGCTTTTCATAAAGATAATCACGAATAGTTTTGACAAGCTGCACGTCATCAGGACGGTAATAACGCCGGCCGCCGCTGCGTTTCATCGGTTTTATCTGCGGAAACTTCGTTTCCCAAAAGCGCAAAACATGAGTAGCAACGCCCAAATCCTCGGCGACTTCGGCAATCGTCCTGAACGCTGCTTTACTCTTGTTGACGACCATTTTTAATTTCCTTAGGCGTTAATCATTTTACGCATGGTCTGAGACGGCTTAAACGAAATGACCCGGCGGGGACTGATAACAGCCTCGACTCCGGTTTTGGGATTTCTTCCGGCACGGGCTTTTTTATCGCGCAGTGAAAAAGTTCCGAAAGAGGAAAGTTTAACATCGTTGCCTTTGGTCAGTTCCTGAACAATTTCATCAAGAATCATATCTAAAATATCGCTCGAATCTTTGCGGGACAGACCGATTTCTTCATAAATGGTTTCTGCAACATCTGCACGAGTAATTGTATTCATCACTATTCTCTCTTCTTTTTAATTTATCATTCTTTAAGTACAGGCACTATACCAAATTAAAATACCCTGACAAGAGCAATTTTAACAGTTTTATACAGCTTTTTCCGGTTGATTTTTTTAGATTCTCAGCAGAACGCCGCCCCAGGTGAAACCGCCGCCCATTGAATTGAGCAGGACTAAATCACCTTTTTTGATTTTACCGGAATTCACCGTTTCCGACAAAGCCAAGGGAATCGACGCCGCAGAAGTATTAGCCTGATGATCAATCGTTACGATGACCTTTTCCGCCGGTAAATTCAGTTTGTGGCCAACTCCTTCGATAATGCGCAAATTAGCCTGATGCGGCAACAACCAATCAATATCGGTTACCTGAATTCCGGCCTGAGCCGCCACGGTTTCGGCAGCCTGCGTCAGACAGCCGATAGCATTTTTAAACACTTCTTTGCCGTTCATGAAAATAAAACCGGCATCTTTCGTGGCAGAAACACCGCCGCTGCAGACTAAATTGTCATATTGCGATCCGTCGGCAAATAAATGCGTGCTCAGAATACCGCGGTCAGCAACGGTTCCCTCGCCTTCCGAAGCCCGGACAACCGCAGCTCCGGCACCGTCTCCGAATAATACACAGGTGTTACGATCCGACCAGTCGGTAATCCGTGACAAAGTTTCGGCCCCAATAACCAGAGCGGTTTTAATCTGACCCAAACGGATCATGTTATCGGCCATAGTCAGAGAATAAACGAATCCCGAGCAGGCGGCAGACAGATCAAAAGCAATGGTGCCCGGACGAGCGCCCATGCGGCCGGCAATTTTAGTTGCCACAGCGGGGAAAGTATTATCCGGCGTAATGGTTCCGACGACAATCAGATCCAAATCCTCAGCTTTGACACCGGCATTTTTCATAGCCATTTCAGCCGCTTTAAGACATAAATCAGAGGTTAATTCACCTTCGGCGGCAATGTGACGAGACTTAATCCCGGTACGGGTACTGATCCATTCGTCGCTGGTTTCTACAATTTTAGCCATATCGTCATTGGTCAGAACTTTTTCAGGCAAATAATGCCCAAAACCAATTATTTCTGATCTAATACACTTCATAAATTATATCCTGTGATAAATCGTCCAAATCAACTTGTTCAAGTTCATTGCGAATGGTGGAAACAAAATTCTGCCGCACAAGTTTGGCAGCATTACCGACGGCAACCGAAAAACCCAAAGCATCTGTTCCGCCGTGGCTTTTTACGGAAAGCCCGTTCAGTCCGACAAACATCGCGCCGTTATATAAACGCGGATCCATGGTCTTTTTGACTTTTAACATGACTCCGAGCATAAACGGCAAACCGAGTTTGGCCAAAAACGACTCTTTCACGGCGCGTTTCAGCAGACGCACTACCAGACGAGCCGTCCCTTCAATTGATTTTAAGGCGATGTTGCCGGTAAAACCGTCGGCAACAATGACATCCGCCACGCCGTTAGGAATTTCATGAGGTTCAATATAACCGATAAAATCAATATTCAGCCGCGAATTTTTCAGCATCTGAGCGGCCTGGCGAATCTCTTCTTTGCCCTTCATTTCCTCTGCGCCGATATTTAGCAGGGCGACGCGGGGCTTTTTAATTTCCAGGGCATGCTGGGCCAAAATGTTGCCCATAATGGCGAACTCTGCCAGATTCACGGCATTGCATTCGGTATTGGCACCTAAATCCAGCATTACATATTTGCCGTTTTGGTGCGGCATAATACTGACAATCGCCGGACGGTGAATTTTCTGAATGGTTTTCAAGACCAGTTTAGAAATAGCCATCAGCGCGCCGGTATTTCCGGCAGAAACGACGGCTCTTGCCTCACCTTTTTTAACCGCTTCAATTGCCATGTACATACTGGTATTGCGGTTGCGGATTACCTGCGAAGGTTTGTCTTCGTTGCGGACGACTTCGTCGGCATGGCGAACTTCGCAAACTTTCTTTAATGCAGGATAAAGGTTAAGGATCGGGTTGATTTTTTCCTGATTTCCAAACAACAGGAAGTTGATATCGGGGTTCTGTTTCGCGGCGATTACCAACCCCTCAATAACGACTCTGGGGGAATTATCTCCCCCCATCGCGTCAACGGATATAACCAGATTTTCAGACAATACCGGCTCCATTATAAAAAAATTTATGATAAGACTTGACTATTCCTGTTCAGCAGTTTTTTTAGCATCTACTTCACGGTTATCATACTGTCCGCAGGACGGGCAGACATTGTGAGGTCTTTTCAATTCGCCGCAGTTCGGGCATTCATGATAAGCATTGGCAGTCAACGCATCATGCGAACGACGCATATCGCGGCGGGATTTTGAGGTTTTCTTCTTAGGTGTAGCCATTTTATTATACTCTATTATATTAATTAACGTTAAAAACTTTTTTCAAAGGCATTAATAAACCATTTAGTTTTTAAAAGCAACTAAATAAACAAGGTTTATGAATTCTAGCAGACTTTTTATATAATTATTTTTGATTTGGCAAGCATAAAATCATATTTTGTTTATTTTTTGAGTTTTTTCAGAACATTAAACGGATTCCTAGCCGCTTTTTCCTCTTCATCTTCATTGAATTCGGGCTGAAAGCTGAAAAC
>CALXTG010000180.1 GCA_944391355.1 uncultured Alphaproteobacteria bacterium | reverse complement strand
GTTTGTGTGATTGATGAGTTTGCCGATTTGATTGCCGTCAGCAAAAAAAGTGAAAAAGATATTCAACGTCTGGCTCAGAAAGCGCGGGCTGCCGGTATTCATCTGATTCTGGCAACGCAGCGTCCTTCGGTTGACGTCGTGACCGGGGTTTTGAAAGCTAATTTTCCGTCGCGTTTGGCTTATAAAACGGCCGGAAACGCCGATTCACGGACGATTTTGGACAGCGGCGGCGCCGAGAAGCTGCTGGGGCGCGGCGATGCTTTGTATTTGGCGGCTGACGGTGAAATCCGCCGGGTACACGGAGCTTATGTCAGCGACGAAGAAATTGCCGCAATGCTGGCGCCGTACCGCGGAAAAGTTAAAGCACGGCTCCCGGAAATGTCCCCGGAAGCCGAAAAAACGGCTGCGGAAAAGAAAACCGGTTGGCTGCGGGGACTGTTGAATTTCTGGAGTTCCCTGCGGCAGCGTGAAAAAAAGACGCTGATCTCCGGTATTGTTTATTTATTCGGTTGGCTGGCCGGTAAAAATAGAAGCCGGCGTTAAGCTGAAATAATTTATTAAACTTTTGTTCTTATAGTATTGGGCAGAAGTAATTGAATTTGTAACGGAGGCAGTTATGGCAAAACGTTTTATTTTGAATGAAACCAGTTATCACGGTAAAGGTGCTGTTCAGGAGATCACCTCCGAAGTTCGTTCCCGCGGATTTAAAAAGGCCCTGATCGTGACCGATGCCGATTTGGTGCGGTTCAATGTGGTTAAAAAGGTAACGGATATTCTTGATGCCGCTAAAATGCCTTATGAGATTTTTGATGAAGTCAAAGCCAATCCGAGTGTCGCGGTTGTTAAAGCCGGGGTTGAGGCTTTTAAGAAATCCGGCGCCGATTATATGATTGCGGTCGGCGGCGGCTCGCCGCAGGATACGGCTAAAGCTATCGGTATCATTATCAATAATTCTGAATTTTCCGATGTGGTTTCGCTGGAAGGCGTGGCGCCGACCAAAAACAAGAGCGTACCGGTGATTGCCGTGGCAACAACGGCGGGAACGGCCGCAGAAACAACGATTAATTATGTTATTACCGATGAGGATAAAAGGCGTAAATTCGTCTGCGTCGATCCGCATGATATTCCGGTTGTGGCAATCGTTGATCCGGAAATGATGTCATCAATGCCGAAAGGTCTGACGGCGGCAACCGGTATGGACGCCCTGACACATGCAATAGAGGGATATACGACGCTCGGAGCCTGGGAGTTGGCGGATACGTTGAATCTGAAAGCGATTGAATTAATTTCGCGTTCATTGCGGCAGGCGGTTGAAAATGAGCCGCAGGGGCGTGAAGATATGGCTTTGGGACAATATGTTACCGGTATGGCTTTTTCCAATGTCGGTTTGGGAGTGGTTCACGGTATGGCGCACCCGCTGTCGGCTTTTTATGATACGCCGCACGGGGTTGCCAATGCGGTTCTGTTGCCTTACGTGATGGAATTTAATGCGCCTTATACCGGTGAAAAATTTCGCGAAATAGCCCGGGCTATGGGCGTTAAAGGGGTTGATGAGATGACGCCGGAGCAATATCGCCAGGCTGCGATTGAATCGGTAAAACGGCTTTCCAAAGATGTCGGAATTCCGCAGACGCTTAAGGAAATAGGCGTTAAGCGCGAAGATCTCGAAGCTCTGGCCGAGGCGGCAATGGCTGATGTCTGTACCGGAGGTAACCCGCGTCCCTGCAGTCGGGAATTGGTTTTAGAGGTTTATAAAACCGCTTTCGGAGAATAATGTTAAGGCAGTCTCAATTGAGGCTGCTTTTTTGATAAAAGAGGCAATAATGGCAGATAAGATAAAATTTTGTGTCTGGGATGTCGGCAATGTGATTTATAATTACTCGCTTAAACCGCTGGACGAGTGGTTTTGCGAGCATACCCGCAGTCCCGAAAAATATTTGTCGGGGCGCGGGGTGTTTGGTTTTGATTATAATGACTATATGAAAGGTCTGATTTCCGATAATGGTTTTTGTCAGAGATTATGTGAGACTTTTGACGTCGATTTTAACAAAGAAAGCGAGATTGCAATTAATAAGGCTTTACATAAGGGAGTCGGTAGGCCGATTAAGCAAACTCAGAAAATGATGAAAATCATGACAAGGAATAAAATTGAAAACTGTCTTCTTTCCAATGCCTTGCCGATGTTGGCAGATACGGCTGCGGTCAAGAAACCGTATCAGTTTGTTTCTTTTGAATTGGGGCTGTTAAAGCCGGATCCTGAAATATATGAAACGGTGCGCCGATGTTTGGGATGTAAGTTTGAAGAGATGATTTTTGTTGACGATAAGGAACGAAATGTCCGGGCAGCAGCAGATTTGGGAATTTGCGGCGTGGTTTTTCGGGCCGAAACAATCGAAAAAGATTTGCAAAAAATTTTGGCGGAAACCGGCAGCTTGCTTCAACCGACAAAATCGAAAGCGCGCGACCGGTAAAATTATTTAAAAATTTTTGAACTTTCTTAAAGCTTTCCTCGTTATAGTAAGTGTAAGGAGGACAAATGGATAATATTTCGCAACTCATAAAAGAAGCCAGGCCGCTGTATTTTGCGCGTAAAAAACGCCGGCGGCAAATTAAATCAGGGCTGGCGGTGATTGCCGTGGTTCTGGGATTGAGCTGGTTTTATCCTCAAAGTGCCGAAGTATACTATTATGATCTGGACAGCGAGGTCTATCAGACTGTCAACGGTTCGGTGATTGAAGATATGGGGCTTCCGGTTGATGATATGGGATTTTTGATGGTCAGCTGATGAAGGAAATTATCGCACATAAGGGCCTGATAAAGTCCGTTATCAAAAAACTTACCGGTTCGTATAATGAAGATATCGAACAGGAGGTATATATCAAAACCTGGAGGCATGAGGGCAATTATCGCGAACAGGGGAAACTGGCGCAGTGGATCGGTGCCGTAACCGCAAATGTTTGCCGTGATTATTTCAAATCTCGCCAGTATAAAATTCAGACGATGCAGCTGAATGACGATGAAACTTTGGCAGAAATTGTCGTTGAGAGCCGTCAGGAAGAAATAATTGATGCCAAAATGCGGCAGAAGATTATTCTGAAAGCTGTCGACGAATTGCCGCGCAAGCTTCGCGATGTCGTCTATCGCTATGAGTTTGAAGAAATGAGTTATGAAGAAATTGCCCGTAAAACCGGGGTTCCGGTCGGGACTGTCCGATCCAGATTATCCAATGCCCGTAAGATTTTAAGTGAAAAATTACAATTTTTAAAAGGAGAATTATAATGAAGAAAATTTTATTATCAGCCGTGTGCGCTTCGGTTTTAACTCTGAGCAGTTTCGGTGTAAATGCGCAGGAACCCAAAGATATGCCTTTACCGCCGCCGCATCATGATGAAATGCCGATGCCGCGCGGTGAGCATGGTCCGCGCCCGCATATGGATAAAGAGAAAATGATGCAGCATCATGAAAAATTTGCGAAAGAATTAGGTTTGACCGAAGAGCAGAAGGCTCAGGCCAAAAAAATCCGCGAAGAAGGCCGCGAAAAGGTCAAACCCCTGATGGATGAAATGAAACAGCTGCGGCAGAAAATGGACGAACTGCGCAAGCAGAATATGGAAGAATTTGAAAAAATTCTGACGCCTGAACAGAAAACTAAACTGGAAAAAATTAAAGCCGAAAAGAAAGCGATGTTTGAAAAACGTATGGCTGAGAAAAAAGGCGCGCCCAAAGCTCCCAAATAATTCTATCCCTCGTAAAAGCCCGTTTTCATAACGGGCTTTTATTTTAGATTTTAAATGTTCCATTTCTACTTCTTAAGATTGACAATGCTAATCTTAAGTTTTAATATTATACAACAATTAAATTATCAGATGAGGTCTTGGTGTTATGGTAAATATCCCCGTAAGGATTGAAAATAGAATTGTTTCCAATATTAAAAATATTCAGTCTAAAGCCAAAAAGGCTAAAGAATTGGATGTGAGTGAAGCTCAGACGATATCCGCCGTTATAAAACCTTTTTTAACAGAAGTGTTAGGTTATGATGAGTTTGATGATTTAACAGATCAGTTTGTTGTTCGAGGTACATACTGTGATTTGGCAGTTAAGTGTAATGGCAAGCCATATATGATGGTTGAAGCAAAAGCCGTAGGTGTAACATTGAAAGATGCACATGCTAAACAGGCAAAAGATTATGGTTTAAATAGTGGGGTGCAGTGGATTGTTCTTACAAATGGTTTGGAGTGGAATATTTATAAAATTATTTTTAAACAGCCTGTAGTTGAAGAACTGGTTATGAGTTTTAATATTGCGAATCTGAATCTGAAAAAAGATGAGGATAAAAAGAAAATATTCTATTTATGTAAAGAGGCTGCCGTAAAATCTGAAATAGATAATCTTTATGCGGAGAAATTGGCAACGAATAAATATATTGTTGGTAATTTATTGTTTAAAAAAGAAGTTGTTAATTTTATTAAAAAAGAACTGCGTAAGATGTTTCCTGATACAAATATTGAGCCAGAAGCGATTATGTCTATTTTGAGTGATGATGTCATTCGAAGGAAAATTCAAGAAACTCCTGAAGCAGCAGAGGCCAAAAAGAAAATAGAACGGATTGAAAAAAGGCAAAACAGGTTAAAAGAGAAAAAAATTTGTAAAGAAAAAGAAGC
>CALXTG010000179.1 GCA_944391355.1 uncultured Alphaproteobacteria bacterium | reverse complement strand
CCGCTTCTTCAACCGCGGCGATTTCGGTCATGTTGCCGGTCGGATCGCGGTCATCGTCACGCAACGGCGCGCGGCTGATAACCTCATTAATGGTTTCATCATCAATCAGGCTGTCTTCGACGCCGCTGTCAGCCTGTTCAATATTCTGATTGATAAACTGGTCTTCAATCGCCGGCGTATCTTCACCGCTGATATCCACAATATCGGAAGCATCGGCGCTGACAATTTCTTCCTCCGGTTCATAAATCGGATCTGAGCTGATATCTGCAGCGACATCGTCCAGATTTAACGGCGCGGCGGTCTCAACGACAGGTTCCGGTTCGACATCGATTATCTTTTCGGCTTCGGCGGCAAGCGGCTCCGGCTCGGCTTCAACCAGCGGCGTATCCGGTTCCGCCGCTATTTCAGGCAGATTCAGTTCAGAATCGGGAGCAGCGATAACTTCGGCTTCATCAACCGAGATTTCAGGCTCGGTTTCCGGCGCCGGCAGCTCCGTATTCTGCGTCTGTTCAGGATTGTCAATCATCATTGAGGGCGATAAATTAAAGACCTCTTCTTCGACGGCAGCCTCCTGCGGTTCAACGGCCGCGGGAGCGGGAGCAGCTGCCGGAGTTTCCGGCGCCGGGGCAGCCGGCGCGGTTTCGGCCGAACCGTTTTCTTCCAAAATGTTTTTAATGGAAGAAAGGATATCTTCCATGGAGAGATTTTCTTCGCTATCGTCAGCAGTCATAATTTTATCACCAAATCATTATAATTATTTTCAGATTAACGGTAAAATTTTAAATTTTCAAGCCTCTTCATAAAAATTACCGTTATCAGTTTAATGACAGCCACTTATCACGGGTTTCCTTATAATAGGTTTTCGGATTGTAAAGCTGAACATCAAGCTGCAGATCTTTTGCCGACAGTTTGCCCATGGCCAGTAAAACATTCATTGAAGAAACGTAATAATCGCGGCGGGCTTTAACTTCCTCAACGTTGGAATTCAGGAGTTCCTGATAAGCATCCAAAACATCCAAAATGGTACGGTTGCCGAGAGCTTCTTCTTTCTGAACGCCGTCAAGGGCAATTTCGTTGGCTTTAACCTGATCCTTAATCGACGCAATCATTGCCTTATTGGCCAGCATATATTCCCAGGCGCTGGTGACGGTCGAAACAACGCTGCGGTTTGCTTCCATAACTTTTTCCTGCGCTTCCCATTTCAGATATTTGCTCTGGCGGATTTTGGCCCGGGTCTCGCCCGAATTATACAGAGGAACCGTCATATTAACCCCCCATTCCAAGTTGTCGGTTTTAACATCGTCCGAATAGAGATCGATATCGCCGCGGGTATGCGAGGCAACCCCGTCCAAACTGACAGACGGCAGCAAAGCGCCGTTATTGACGGCCACATCATAGGTTTTGGAGTTCAGATAGTGTTTGGCCTGTAAAATGGCAAAATTGTGCGACAAGGCATAACTCAGAGCTTCATCGGAAGTTTTGGGCAGAAATTTATTCAAATTTTCCGGTTCGCTCAGATTTTCGGGCTTTTCACCGATGATTTTTTCAAAAACAGCTTTTGAAACTTCCAAAGTTCCCTCGGCGCTGATACGGTCAGCCTTGGCGCGGGAGTAACGGGCTTTCGCCTGAGAAACGTCGGTACGGGTAACTTCGCCGACATTAAAGCGCTGTTCGGTTTCATCAAGACGTTTTTTCAAAAGTTTTTCGTTGTTTTTCTGCAGTTCGACAATCGACGCGTCGCGGACGACGTCCAGATAAGCGGTTGAAGCTTCCAGAAAAACATTCTGCTCAACGTTAAACAGGTTGTTCTGTTCGGAACGAACCAGACTGTCAGCCGATTTTACCGAATTGACGGTCTGAAAACCGCTGAACAGCGACTGCGAAATCTTGGCGGCGACGGCAGACTGTTTGGAATCGTTATCCTGAGCCGAAACATTGCTGTTGACATGGGCATCGGTATAACTGCCGCTCAAAGAAATATTGGGGCGGTATCCCGATTTGGCAATCGCCACGTTCTCATCAATACTGCGCAAATTAGCGCGCTGCGCCTGCAGGGTCGGATTAGTTTTATAGGTCTGGCTCAAGGCTTCAAAAATATCCTGAGCCTGAACCGGACCGGAGAGCGCGGTAGCCACTAAAAGTGCGCCCCAAAACGTTTTTTTCATTTGTCTCACCTTAAGTATAGTTTAAACATTATTGTCTGACAGTATATTAATTTGGTCTTATTTTGCAATTTAATTGTTAAAAAACTCATAACTTAATCATTACTATAAAAAATTTTGTGTTTTTTATTAACCATATTTCAAACAATTCTGATTATTTTGGGGATAAGTTAGTATGTTTGCGCCCTAGAAGGAGAATAAATCCGTGAAAAAAAATTCATTGATGATCAGCGAAATCGATAAAGCTAGATTAAAGCTTTCCATTGAGCATTATATAAAATATTTCATCGGCAAAAGAACCTGTGAAATAAACAAAGAAGAAGCCCTGGAAGCGATTGCTCTGGCCGTGCGCGAATTTGCCATGGATAAAATGTATGAAACCATCGCCCGGTACAACAAAACCGGCACCAAACGCATTTATTATCTTTCAGTCGAATACCTTATCGGCCGTTCTCTGGAAAATAACCTGCATAACCTCGGCCTGTTTGACATTATCAAAAACATTAAAATTGACGGTTTCCCCGGAATCTCTCTGGAAGAAATTTTTGACGCCGAATATGATCCGGCGCTCGGCAACGGCGGCCTGGGACGTCTCGCCGCCTGCTATCTGGATTCAATGGCGTCAATGGGAATTCCCGGTTTCGGTTACGGCATCAACTATCATTTCGGTTTGTTCAAGCAAAAATTTGAAAACGGTTATCAGATTGAACAGGCCGACAGCTGGCTGGCCGAAGATTCCCCGTGGCAGTTCGCCCGCCTTGACCGTACCGTCAAAATTCCGATTTACGGCGAAGTAGAAAATTTGAAATCTCCCAACGGCAAAGATAATTTTATCTGGATGAATACGCAAAACCTTTACGGGGTTCCTTATGATTTTCCGATTGTCGGTTACGAAGGGCGCTCGGTAAACTATCTGCGTCTGTTCTCGGCAAAAACCGACGATGAACTCGACATCAACATTTTTAACGAAGGCGGTTATATTGAAGCGGTTAAGGAAAAAATCGAAACCGAGACCATTTCTAAAGTGCTTTATCCGTCCGACGCGGTAGAATCCGGCAAAGAGCTGCGCCTGAAACAGCAATATTTCTTTGCTTCCTGCGCCATGCAGGACATCATCCGCCGCTATCTGGAAAAAAGCAATGACTTTACCGGCCTGCCCGATCTGGTCTGTGTCCAACTCAACGACACCCACCCGGCCATCGCCATTCCCGAACTGATGCGGCTGCTGGTCGATGTCCACGGTCAGGATTGGGATACGGCCTGGGATATTACCACCAAGGTTTTTGCTTACACCAACCATACTCTGCTGCCGGAAGCCCTGGAAACCTGGCCGTCGCGTCTGATCGGCAAGCTGCTGCCCCGGCATTTGCAGATTATTTATGAAATCAACCGCCGCTTTATGGAATTTGCCCGCAGTAAATTCGGCAATGACGAAGCCAAGCTCGCCAAAGTTTCGATTGTTTCCGGCGACGGCGACCGGCAGATTATCCGCATGGCCAATCTGTCCATTGTCGGTTCTTTCTCGGTTAACGGCGTGGCAAAACTCCACTCCGAACTGATTAAGACCTCGCTGGTTCCCGAATTTTATGAACTCTGGCCCGAGAAATTTACCAATGTCACCAACGGCATTACGCCGCGCCGCTGGCTGCTGCACGCCAATAACGCCTTAGCGGATCTGATTACGGCCACCATCGGCGACAGCTGGGTCACTCAGCTTGAAGAGCTCAGCCGGCTGGAAGAGTTTGTCGATAATAAAGATTTTGTGGAAAAATTCCGAGCCATTAAAAAGGAAAACAAAGAACGCTTGGCCAAAATCATTTTCAAAACCACCGGCGTTATGGTCGACCCGCACAGTATGTTTGTGGTTCAGGCTAAACGCATCCATGAATACAAACGCCAGCTGATGACAATTTTGCAGGTTATCGGCGATTATCTCGACATCATCAAAGACAACCGCCGCCCGGCCTGCGCCAAAACTTATATCTTCGCCGGCAAAGCCGCGCCGTCGTATAATTTTGCCAAATTGATCATTAAACTGATTAACAATGTGGCCGACGTTGTCAACAATGACCCGCGGGTCAATGATATGCTTAAAGTGGTCTTTATTCCCGATTATAAAGTGTCTTTGGCCGAGCGACTGATTCCCGCCGCCAATGTCAGCGTCCAGTCTTCTACCGCCGGATTTGAAGCCAGCGGCACCGGCAATATGAAATTTGCCCTGAACGGCGCGCTGACGGTCGGTACGCTTGACGGTGCCAACATCGAAATCCGCGAGGCGGTCGGCGAAGATAATTTCTATCTTTTCGGCTTGAAGGAAAACGAAATTGACGATATGCGCAAAAACAACAAATATAATCCGCGCGACTATTACGAACGCTCCGACTACATCAAACGAATTCTGAATGCCGTCAATTCCAACCTGTTCTGCGAAAAAGACTATGTGTTGCTGTTTAAGCCGATTTATGAGGAATTATTAAACCGCGATTATTACTTTGTTCTGGCCGATCTGGAAGCCTTTGACAAAGCCATGGAACAGGCCGAAGCGGATTTTCTCGACAAAGAAGCCTGGGCAAAGAAAGCCATTCTGAACGTTGCCCGTATCGGCTATTTTTCGAGCGACCGCGCGGTAATGGAATATGCCAAAAAGATCTGGCATATTGACCCGAGCTGACGCCTTGCCCTTTAATGGATATATACTTTCAGCCCTCCGCACGGAGGGCTTTTTTTCGATATAAAGAAAGATTTTAGTTGCAATTTAAAATGAATAGGTTATTATGACTTTTGTCATCAGGAGACTGATGATGGTGTCTGAAAAACATCTTCGAAATAACATATCCCCGTCAGGGGAGTGCGCGGTATAAGGCCTTTGGCGCGAAGAAGCGTGACTGTATTTCGACAGTTTTTCAGCTCCTATGTATTATCAAGAGTCAATAAAAAAGTTAATCATGCCAACATCTTTTCTCTTTGATCATAGAGTTAGCAATTATGATTAATTTTCTCATGCAAGCACCCATAGCAACTTTTTTTGCTTTTCCTTTTGCGACTAAATCGTTAAATTTGCTTCGAATAAATGAGTTATGTCGAATTCCTACCAATGTTGCCAGATAAAGAGTTGAGCGTATCTTTGGACGTCCAGACCAACACATCTTCCGATGCCCTTTGCTGCTCCCGCTTTCCATATTTAACGGAAATACTCCGGCCAAAGATGCTATTTGTTTTTGATTGAGTTGTCCCAATTCTGGCAAATAACTCATCAAAGTTAAGGCCATAATCTCGCCTATCCCGGGAATTGATTGCAAAATATCAAATACCTCTTTTTTAGCTTTATTTTGCTTTATCAGTTCCACCATTACCGTTTCTATTTTATGAAGACGCTCATTTAAGAATGCTATATTTATCTGCAAATCTTCTTTGGCATATTCATCCCTGACACGTCTCAATCGGTTTCTTTCACTGTCTCTAAGAATAACCAATTGTTTGCGACGCGCTGATAATTCTCGTAATCTTCTCTCTGTGGCAGATGATGGATTGCTGGCATCCGGCCGCAGCGCCTCCGCAAATCTGGCGATAACCTCTGCATCAATTAAGTCTGTCTTCGCTTTGTAACCTAAGGACTTTCTATAATAACAAACTCGCGCTGGATTGACCACTGATACTTTATACCCTAAATCCATTAAGATATCTGCACATAAAGCTTCTAATTTGCCTGTGGCTTCCAGTACTATGAGCTCAATATCAAAAGCTTTTAAGTACTCGTATAGCTGCATTATTCCTTGTTGAGTATTGTTAAATTGAACATATTTTTTTGAGGGATGGATAAATATATCCAACTTCTTCTCACAAACATCTATACCTACATAATTTTTTGTCATATACTAACCTCTCCTATGTGCGGGACTGTTTATTTGCCTAAACATCCCCCGTTATTGTTCGGTTCAAGCATGGGACGGAGAGTGCCTAACCCCACCTCGATACTCCTTAAATGGATATCCGGAGCTAAACGGCACCTCTCCGATTTTCTTATTCTCCTCCTTTTGTACGTTTTTGAATACTCTTTTTTAAGACAATAACCTCGCCTTTTTATTTTCAAAGGCGAGTTTTGTTTTAAATTTAACAAAATAAGGAGTTAAAACTATGGAATTAACCGAAAATCAAAGAAGTTTCTTATTTGAGCTGCTGGGCGACGAGCTGAAAAAGCTGCGCGAAGAAGCCGGTCTTGACGTACAGACCGCGGCGCGTTATGCCGGCATTTCTCTTGAATCGTTT
>CALXTG010000178.1 GCA_944391355.1 uncultured Alphaproteobacteria bacterium | reverse complement strand
CTTTAAGGCCGGTCGCCAGACGATTCTGCACAATATCCTGTTGTCTTGCAATATTCTGCAAGCTCAACAAGTTACTGCGCATCGACGCTGTTAACGAAATCCCCGACATTCTCTCGGCCCTTTGTTATTCTGGTTTCCCTATACTGCCATGTTTGGACTGACCTATTCCTCTTACTTGTCATGCTCCAACTTGATTGGAGCATCCAGGTCAACAATAGGGCTTATTTATTTGACCTGGACCCTCTGATCAAGTCAGAGGGTGACATAAAAGAGGATAAGTCAAACCATGACAATAAAGATATATTATCATAATTTCCCATTCTAAACAATAGATGTTAATAAAGATTTAGCGTAACCTTGTTTTCTGTCTATTCGGATTGAGCGGAAGGAAAGAATTTTGTCATTTAATATGTGGAAAACCCGAAAGAGTTTTCCGGGTTTTGTGTTATTTAAGCAAGTCTATTGCCATAAAGGGGCGGCAGGGCGGTCGTCTTTTACTGATTGTCAAAATACAGGCGATGCCCCCAAAGCCCGCCGCAGCGATTATTGCAGCCAAAACAGAGCTGTTTTCGAGCAATATCAACAGCAGGCAGCAAACAAATAAAATGGTAATTATATAAATCCGTTTCATAATGATAAATGTTTATAGTTAATAATTTATACGCCGCACAGATATAAGCGCAGGTGACAGATTTTCAAGGGAAATTTATATCAGAGAGGCAATTTCGGCACGCAGCAGTTCCAATCCGGTTTTCTTTTCCGAACTGGTAGCAATGATTTTCGGGTAAGCGGCCGCGTGGTCTTTGAGAATATTTTGGGTCGCGGTACAGATTTTTTCTAAAGCGGCGGCGGAAATTTTGTCGGTCTTGGTTAGGACAATCTGGTAAGTGACCGCGGCTTTATCCAGCATTTCCATTATCTCCGCATCAACCTTTTTAATGCCGTGACGGGAATCTATCAGCAGAAAAACTCTTTTGAGATTGGCGCGTCCCTGCAGATAGGTTGAAATCAACTTTTGCCATTGTCTGACAATATTTTCCGGCGCTTGGGCAAAGCCGTAGCCGGGAAGATCGACGATATGGATTTTGTCATCAAGGTTAAAAAAATTGAGCTGCTGGGTGCGGCCGGGCGTGTTGGACGTTTTGGCCAGATTTTTCTGGTTGGTCAGCGCATTGATGATGCTTGACTTGCCGACATTAGAGCGGCCGGCAAAGGCGATTTCCGGGAGCTCGTCGCCGGGCAGCTGCTCCAGTCTGGCCACCCCGAGGACAAAGCCGCAGGGTCGGTTGAATAACCGGTTGGCGGTTTCCAAAGTTTCGCGGTCAAAATCCTCAGGGGTGAATTCCATGGCTATACTCCGATTTTTTTCATGATGACGCGCTGCTGAATAATCGACAAAATGTTACTCAGCGTCCAGTAGATTACCAAACCGGAAGCAAAATGGCCGAGCATGAAAGTGAAAATCAGCGGCATCATCGCAAACATCCGCGCTTGATCTTTGTTAGTCGGCGCCGGGTTCAGTTTCTGTTGAATGTACATGGTCAGCCCCATCAGAATCGGCCAGACACCAATGTCGAGCAATGACGGAATCGGCAGATGCGTAATAACCGAAAGAGTCAGCGGATCGGGAGCCGAGAGGTCTTTAATCCAGCCGATAAACGGAGCATGGCGGATCTCAATTGAGATGTTAAGTACTTTATACAAAGAAAAGAAAACCGGAATTTGCAGCAGAACCGGAAGGCAGCCGGCGGCAGGATTGATTTTTTCCTTGCGGTAAAGCGCCATGACTTCCTGCTGCATTTTGACTTTGTCATCTTTGTATTTTTCCTGAAGTTCCTGCATTTTGGGCTGAACTTTTTTCATTTTGGACATGCTCTCGTAAGATTTATTGGCAATCGGGAACATCGCCAAACGCAGCAAGGCGGCAAAGAGCAGAATTGCCCAACCCATATTGCCGATGAAATTGTAGAGGAAATCAAGAATATAGAAGAAGGGTTTGGTTAAGAAATAATACCAGCCGAAATCAACCGCCAGATCGAATTTGTCGATGTTGTATTGTTTGGTGTAATTGTCGAGCAGCTTGATTTCCTTGGCGCCGGCGAACATCTTCAGATTTTGGGTGCCGACCGAACCCGGGGCAATGATCTGAGCCGCGCCGACGAAATCGGCCTGGTAAAGTTTGTCGCCGGTATTGGCAAATTTGATTTTGGCTTCGCTGTTGTTATCAAGAATAAAAGAACTGAACCAATATTTGTCGGAGAAACCGGCCCAGCCGCCGTTGGATTCAAATTCTTTTTTCTTGCCGTCTTTGAGGCTGCCGTATTTGATTTCTTCAAGTTTGGAGTTTACCACGCCGATTGCGCCTTCATGAACGACGCTGCGGCTGTCATCACGTCCGAGGTTGCTTTTGCTGATCAGGCCGTAGGGATAGAGCGTGATATTTTTGCCGCTGTTGTTTTCAACCGCCTGTTCGATAAAAAACATATAATTTTTATCCATTGATATTTTGCGGACAAACTTAAGCCCCTGGCCGTTGTTCCACTCCAGAACCAAAGGCGTTTCGGGAGTGAGCTTGGAGCCTTTGACGCTCCAGACAGTGTCGGAATCGGGGAGTTTGAGAGATTTATCGGCGGAAAGCCAGCCGAATTCACTGTAGTAGGGATTTTTGGTGCCGCCGGGAGAAAAGAGCTCAATATTGGCGCTGTCTGCCGCCATGGTTTCTTTGTATTTGCGGAGGTAAAGTTCGTCAAATCTTGCCCCTTTGAGACGCAAAGACCCTTTCAGAGCATCATTTTCAATTGCAATGCGGCGATCAAGCGCGGCCGCTTCTTCGCTGGTCAGCGGATTTTCATCAATGACGACCTGTTCCGCAGTCAGAGGTTCCGCAATCTCAATCTTTTGATTTGCTTGAGGGGCGGGAGCCGGCGCTTTGTGCGGAAAGAGCAGATTTGTGGCATAAATGACTGCAACAGACAATATGACGGCAAGGGTTAGGCCTTTGGTTTCTTCTTTCATTCTTTTAAACTCTCTATAATTGACATCATGCTTGCAAATTTTTGATAAAAAACTGCAAATTTAATCTTGAAGCTCCTATCGTTTTACACGGCTTTTTCTTTCAAAGCAAGGCTTTATTGACGGTTATGGGGAGGCTGTTTTTGCGGCGGAACCGGGTCATATCCCGAACCGCCCCAGGGATGACAGCGGAGAATTCGCCGCAGGCCGAGATAAAGTCCTTTAAATGGGCCGTGAACTTTTAATGCCTCTATCATATACTGCGAACAAGTCGGCCGGTAACGGCAGACGCCCGGACATAACGGCGATAGAATTTTCTGATAGATTTTAATCAGACAGATCAGCGGCAGACTCAGCAATCTCCGGAATAGATTCATCATTACCGGTAAGCTCCTTGTTGATTTGTATCAATGCCTTTTTCAGATGATAGACGAGACGGGAAAATTCAAGGTCTTTGGTATTGTAGCGGCCGATTAAAACATAGTCGGTATCGGGTAATGCCAGTTTGGGAAAGACAAGTTGCGCCGCGGCGCGTAATCTTCTTTTGCAGCGGTTGCGGATATGGGCTTTGCCGACTTTTTTGGTAACCGTATAGCCGATACGCGGCGACAGATTCTCGGCAGATAGATTTCGAGCCGCCTGCAAAATCAGACCAAAGGCCGTAACCTTTTTACCTTTTGCGGCGACTCGGATAAAATCTTTGCGTTTTTTTATAATTAAAACTTCAGACATTGCTCAGGCTTTTAATTAAGCAGACAGAGCTTTGCGTCCTCTGCGGCGACGGGCTGCCAAAACTTTGCGGCCGCCGACGGTAGCCATGCGGGTACGGAAACCGTGACGACGGGCCCGAACCAGTTTACTGGGCTGATAAGTGCGTTTCATTATATTTCTCCGGTTAAGGTCAGGATTTTCCTGACGTTATTTTTATTTATTATTTAAGCCCGGGAACCATTCCCGAGCCTCGGGTAAGTTGCTTTATAAAGAGCTTTTGCCGTTAAGTCAATAAAAAATATGCATAAATTTATAAAAAAGGCTCCCGGTTTAGGGAGCCTTTAGATAATATTTGCGCAGCTTAACGACGGTCGCCGAAAAGTCTTAACAAAGTTATAAAGAGGTTAATGAAATCAAGATACAATTCCAAGGCGCCGGCAATGGCTTTGCGTGAAGCAATATCTCCGTCGTCCTGAGCCAGATACATGCTGCGGATTTTCTGCGTATCCCATGCGGTCAGACCAGTGAAGATGATGACTGAAAGAATCGACAAAGCATAATATAATCCCGGACTTTTCAGGAAGATATTGACAATCATGGCAATAATTACGCCGAACAGCCCCATCATCATAAATGATCCCATGCCGGCCAGATTACGTTTGGTGGTGTAACCATAAAGGCTTAAGGCGCCGAACATGGCAGCGGTAATCAGAAAAATACGGGTCAGACTGGCTGAAGTGTAGACCAGAAAAATCGGGGTCAGCGAAGCGCCCATCAACGCCGAATAAAGCCAGAAAACGCCCTGAACCTGTGCCAAGGTGCCGCGGTTTAGTACCCAGCCGAAAGCAAAAACGATAATCAGCGGCGCGATTAGGGAAATCCAACCGAGAGCAGACATTCCGAGCACTCTGCCGTCCGGCGAGATGTTAAAGAAAAGAGTCAGAAGAGAAGTGTTGGCAATCAGGTAAGCAACCAGGGCGGTAACACACAGTCCCCCGGCCATATAATTATATACTTTAAGCATATATTCGCGCAGGCCTTCGTCAACAACGGCAGAAGTGCCGGCGGCCTGTTCATAAACTCTGTTTTCCATGAGGGATTTTCTCCTATAATTGATTGTTCTTTACATAATATAAGGAGAAAAAGGATAAAAATCAAGAACGGAGATGAGATATACCGGTAAAGAAATTCTTTAATCAGAACAGGCGTAAGACGGCTTGGGAAGCCTGAGAAGCGAGGGAAAGGGAATTGACGGCCAGCTGCTGGGAGGTTTGCAAAGCCAACATATTGGCTGATTCCTGGTTCATATCGGCAAGGGTCAGTTTATGCGCCCCTTCTTCCAATACATTTATCAGATTTTCGGTAAAATCCTGCCGGGTGGTGACAATCGAGTAGTAATTGCCGTATTGTGAGGCATAGCCGCGCAGGGTATTAATTGCTTCTTCCAGTTCGCTGACCGATTTTTCGATCTCGGCTTTGTTTTGCCATTCGGCGGTGACAATCCCCAAATCGGCACTCAGGGCGCTGACGCCGAGAATTTCAATTCCCGAAGAACGGTCTTCGTTGAAATTGATTTTTAATCTCTGGCTGTTCAGCAAATTAATGCCTTTATAACAGCCATCCTGAATCAAGGAATCATACTGAACAAGAATTGAATTGAAAGACTTTCCTGCATCGGTTGCCTCTCGCTTTTCCGGAACTTCATCAGGGTTAGGATAAGCAACATTATCAATTGCCGTAAACTTGTCGGGAACCGTATCAAAATCTTTTATTTCTTCATTATCCGTTAAATTATATTTTTTCGTGCTTTTCCAGCTTTTATTAAAACCCAGGTCGTCTTTTTCCCGAATAACGACACCTTCCATAATATTAATTTCTCCCCGGTTTTCATTTCTGAAAATAGGTGCGTCAATTTTTGTTTCGATAAAAGCTTCACTGCCCCTCTCAAAATTAATAATACCATTTGTATAAGTACTAATCAGATAGGGGAGAACTGTTCCTGTACTTTTAAAATTCAGTCTGGCATCACCGGTAACATTAATGATACCCTCATTTCGAGCATAAAGTGCGTTCCCGTAAATATAACTACCGTTATTACAGATAATATTGACATTACCGGAAAGATTAATCATCCCTTTATTATAAGCGGCAATAACGGTACCGCCAGTATCAGCTTCGACTCGGACATTTCTGATATCCATCTCACTGTTATCAGAAACAATTGCTCCGATTGTCCAATTGGCTTCTCCGTTTTTAATAGTATGTACATCCAAATTCTGCAATTTTACATTCGTTTTATTTAAGGCAGAAACTGCTCCATAGGAGCTATTAACTATGCCAATAGTTGTTTTCATATTGATTCGTAAGTCGGAAAATAAAGTATTGTTTCCGGCGGAAATTGCCGAAACCCCAATACCATCCAAACTAAAAGAAAGTGAACTTTTAGAGGCATTCTGATTCAAATAACGAGCACCGACCAAAGATTGTCCATCCTTCAATTCCAGGGTAACATTCACTGACATCGTAATATCACCGTCAACCACAATCAATCCCTGTTCTCCAGACTCAATCGCCGCCAGCAGTTCGGCTTCGTTTGATACCCGGGCGATAACCGGCTGTGCGGTTTCAAGTGCCTGATTGGCAATGGCTTTAGCTTGCTCAAGGAATTTAGTGCCGGAGTCAATCGCTTCGCTGGCCGCTTTAATAGTTTGAATTCCCTGTGACATAGAGTCAAGTAATGCGGTTAAATCAGCAGCACGGTTGTTTAATGAAGAAGCGGTATAATAAGAAGAGGGATTATCGATTGCCGAAGAAACTTTAAGGCCGGTCGCCAGACGGTTTTGCACAATATCCTGTTGACTTGCAATGTTTTGCAAGCTCAACAAATTGCTGCGCATTGACGCTGTTAAACTGATCGCACTCATTTCCCGTCATGCTGAACTTGGTTCAGCATCTCCATAATAAGGACAGCTTCGCTGCGGTCTGTGGATCCTGAATGTACCAGTTCCAGTGGGGACTGGTCTTCAGGATGACAGTAAAAAAATGACGCTGTTAACGATATTCCCGACATTCTCTCGGCCTTTTGTTATTCTGTTTTCCCTGTACTGCCATTAGGAC
Organism: uncultured Alphaproteobacteria bacterium; assembly: GCA_944391355.1. Lineage (GTDB taxonomy): Bacteria > Pseudomonadota > Alphaproteobacteria > RF32 > CAG-239 > CALXWF01. The sequence continues at coordinate 5,085 of CALXTG010000178.1, read as the reverse complement.
TCAACCTATTTCCCTTACTTGTCATTCTCCGGCTTGACCGGAGAATCCAGGTCGATAAATTAGCCTTATTGTTGACCTGGATGTTCGGATCAAGTCCGAACATGACAATAAAAATAAGTCAAACTATAACAATAGAAATATATCATCATACTTTCCTATTCTAATCAACATATGTTAATAACATATTTAGCGTAATCTTACTTTCTGTCTAAACAGATTTAAAGAACGGGGGATTTTTGTCACAGATATTTAAATAATTCTTTGCCGTGGCGGCGGAGCCAGAGGCGGCCCTGGGCACAGTCGGGGCAGAGGCTGCGGACGCAGTTCCAGAAATTGCGCGAGTGGTCGGGATGTTTAAGATGGGCTACTTCGTGGGAAATCAAATAATCAATGACAACTTCTGGGGCAAGGATAACCCGCCAGTTATAATTGATGTTGCTGCGGGTCGAGCAGCTGCCCCAGCGGGATTTGGTATCTTTAATCGTGACGTTGTTTACTTTGCAGCCGAGCAGGGCGGCTTTTTGTTGAGATCGGATTCTGAATTGTTCGGCGGCGAGCTTTTTCAGAAAATCTTTAACCCGGCGATGCAGAAACTCTTTTTGTCCGGAAACTTCAAGGCGATTCTCAGAAAGTTTTGTTCCGCTGCGATTTTGCGGACAATGACAGATTTGATATTCGCGGCCGAGAATCGAAATAATTTCGCCGTCCCGAAAAGTGACGCTTTCGGGAAGATTGCGCAGATTGCTGTCAATCCAAACGCGGTGCCGTTCAACAAAATCTAAAGCGGTTTGCCGGGAACAGCGCGGCGGTAAGGTCAATACCGCCAGCCGGCTGCCGGCGTCAATGCGTAATGTCAGTCTTTTGGCGCGGGGTGAGGTAACGATTTTAACATCGCTTCCGACAGCCTGCTGCAAGTCAAAGGTCCGGCCAGTCAACAAGGTGATTTTCATAGTTTTTTACCTCGGTTTCAGATATTAACGGTCGGTTTTGCAAGGATTGTCCGGCTTCGTGCATCGATGCGGCGCGGCCGGTTATCAGCGGATGCCAGTCGGGCAGGTCATAGCCGTTGTCAAGAAGCCAGTAAGCGCAGGTTTTGGGCAGCCAACGGGGCTTGTCCCGAACCGCCGCCGAGTCGATGCTGCGGCAGTCGTCGACGAATTCAAAGCGGTGCTCGTAAATACCGCAGAGGCAGTTTTGGCAGTCAAGGAAACGGCAGCGGGCGTTGGTAAAGCGTATTTTGCCTTTGATTTCGATTTTGTTGAGACAGCATTTGCCGCAGCCGTCGCAAAGCAATTCCCATTCGGTCGGGGTCATTTGTTCTAAAGTTTTTTTCTTCCAGAATTCCGGCTCATAGTCTTGCTCAAAGCGGGTTTGCGGGTCGAATTCCGTGTTATCTGTCATGTTCATAAGTCTTCCCAGTCAATGATATGGTCTTCAAGCTCATCGGGGTTGACCAGCAGTTCGCTGACACAGCGGCCTTTGACCGACCGGCCTGCCGGTTTAGGGTTCTTCTCAAACAGGCGGCGATAGGCGCAGGAGGGCGGCATCCAGGAAATTTTATCAACATTTTCCGGTGTCAGCTTCAGGCATTCGGGAACCAGCGTGCAGCGATTTTGATATTCGCGGCAGCTTCCGGTTTCGGCGTCATAATATTGGCAGATGACATCGGTATAATAAATTTCGTCAGTTTCTTCGTCCTGCAGTTTCAACAGGCAGCATTTGCCGCAGCGCGTGCAGATATTTTCCCATTCTTCCGGCGTGTAGTCCTGCGGTTTTTTCATGTTAATCTCCGATACGCTCCGGCAGGTAATCTTCTTTGGCAAGGTTTCCGAATTGGGCAAAGTCGCCGTTCCAGGACAGTTGGACGGTGCCGGTCGGGCCATGGCGTTGTTTACCGATGATGACTTCGCCGATATATTGCGTCTGGCGGATGCGTTCCTGCCATTCTTCAACGCGTTTTTGGAAATGATCAGGGGTTTCCGAAGCTTTAATCTTCGGTTCTTCGTTTTGAATATAGTAATTTTCGCGGAAGACAAACATAACAATATCGGCGTCTTGCTCAATAGACCCGGATTCACGCAGGTCGGACATAACCGGCCGTTTATCGTCACGCTGTTCAACACCGCGGTTCAGCTGGGAAAGGGCAATAACCGGAACTTTGAGTTCTTTGGCCAGAATCTTAAGGCCGCGGGAGATTTCGGAGAGTTCCTGCACACGGTTGCCTTCGGTCTTTTTGCTGCCGGAGCCGACAATCAGTTGAATATAGTCAATAACAATCAGTCCCAGCCCTTTGTTGCGTTTAAGGCGGCGGGCGCGGGTGCGGATCGTGTTGATGTTAAGGCCGGGAGTGTCGTCAATGTAGAGAGGAATGCTTTCCAATTCGCGGACAGCGGCGGCAATGCGGGTGAACTCGGCGTTGTCGATGTCGCCGTTGCGCATTTTGTGCGAGGAAATTCCGGCGGCGCTGGAGAGAATACGGGTGGCAAGCTGGTCGGCGGACATTTCCAGCGAAAAAAAGGCAACGCCGCGGGAATGGCTGTCCATATCTTTGGCGCGGGACATATATTCGGCGACGTTATAAGCGATATTGGTGGCCAGAGCGGTTTTGCCCATGGCGGGACGTCCGGCCAGAATAATCAGGTCGGAGTCGTTAAGGCCGCCGGTCTTGCGGTCAAGGTCGTCGAGTCCGGAAGGAATGCCGGAAATTTTGCCTTCTTTCTGATAGGCTTTTTCAATATTGGAAAGCGATGAGGCCAGCGCTTCGGGAAACTCGACAAAGCCGCCGCGGCTGTCACCCTGATTGGCAAGGTCAAAGAGTCTTTTTTCGGCGGTTTCGATTTGCTCCGAGGCGTCCGAATCGAGGTCTTCGACGGTGGCGTTGTTGACGATGTCAAAGCCGGTGGCAATCAGTTCGCGGCGCAGATATTTGTCATAGATAAACTGAGCGTAATATTCGGCATTGGTTAAAGGGGTGGCGCATTCGGCCAGTTTAACCAGATATTTGTGTCCGCCGACCTCATTGAGGCTGCCTTCCTGCTCAAAGTAGTTCTTCAGGGTGATGACATCGGCGACGTGGCCGCGCTGGATCAGTTTGGCAATGACCTCAAAGATTTTGGAATGTATCGCGTCGGCGAAATGCTGCGGTTTCAGAAACTCCGAAACTTTTTCAAAAGCTTTGTTGTTGGCAAGAATGGCGCCGAGAAGAGCTTGTTCGGCTTCAAGGTTTTGTGGGAGTTTTGAAGAATCGATTTCCATAGTTCCAGAAGTATCCGTGTTATGAAATTGTAAAAATTATGCTTCCTTATAAACAATATTTTTACAAAAGACAAAGGGATTAAATTTTTATTTTTGCACAGGCTGTGGATTATGGGGATTGCGGGGATAAAAAAACCTCTCACTTAAATGAGAGGTTTTTAATAAAGCTGTTTTTTATTATTTGTTTTTAGCTTTACGGATGGTTTTTTTGATTTTTTTAGCTTCTTCGGTGAGCTTGGTATTGGAAGTGGATTCCAAATAGGCGTCTAAACCGCCGTTGTGCTCAATTGAACGCAGAGTCTTGGAGCAGACTTTGAGTTTGAAGATTTTGCCCAGGGTTTCGCTCAACAGAGAAACAACCTGCAAATTCGGCAGAAAACGACGGCGGGTTTTGTTGTTAGCGTGGCTGACATTGTTACCGCTCATGACGCCTGTGCCTGTGATGTCACATTTTTTAGCCATTGTATTATCCTTATTTCTGTAAACTTGTTGCTTGTTAATAACGAGTATCTGTATAAAAGTCAAGAGAAAAAGTTCTTATAGTCTAAAATTCGTCCAGCCGGAGGCTGATACATTTATTGGGAGTTTTCTTTTATTTGGATATTGGGCAAAAATTTTGCTTGAGTATTGCGAATAAATATTATAGATATAGCTGTGTTATCAGATGTACCCGTAGCTCAGCTGGATAGAGTATCGGCCTCCGACGCCGAGGGTCGTGGGTTCGAATCCCTCCGGGTACGCCAGATTAAAAACATAAACCCCTGCCGTGAAGGCGGGGTTTTATGTTTTTATGGCTTCCCGAGAGGGGCGAACCCCGGGTTCGTTCTCTGGTATCTAAATTCGTTTCGGTCACTTTCGTTTCCCTCACTCATTAAGATGTTACAGAGAGCTTGCAGATAAAATTAACCGGAACAGCGGTTAATTTTACTTAGCGCCTCCTCCGGGTACGCCATAAACAAATACCATCCCATTAGCGGGTGGTATTTATTTATGTTGAGTACCGGCGGATTTGAATCCACGAGGGAGTGGGTTCGACTACCAGCGAAAGGCGGGCGGGAGAACGCCGGTGAGCGGAGCGAATGAGCGCCTGTCTCGAGCGCAACGAGAGTAACCCCTCCGTTGCAGCAGGGTAAAAATGGCGGAAAACAACCTTGTAAATAAAATGCTATTTTTGCGATGTCGCTAACAGTTTTTCCAATTCGATGATTTGCTGCCGCGTAAAGAGGTATTTTACGCCTTTTTCCCGGCTTACGACACTTCCGTCATAAATTTTTGAGGCTAATTGGGGATTATATTTGGTTGCCGTTCCGGCGGCATAGTCAAGAGCTGTTTTTCCCAGAGAATCTCTAATGTTAATATCGGCGTTTTGAGAGATAAGGTATTTTATGATCTCAAAATGGCCTTCCTGGGCAGCATACATCAAAGCTGTTCTTCGGGCATTATGTATACAAAAATAGTCGTGTTCGGAGTAACAATTGCTCTCGGCAGTTTGGTGGTTTATGTTTGCTCCGTTTTGAAGTAAAATTTTAACACTGTCGATAAAGCCGTATTGGGCGGCGTACATTAATGCGGTTTTTTGGAAATAGTTTTGGTTATCAACACTGAACGGTTTGTCGGCCGGTGTCAGTTTGCGGCATTCGGCGATAAGCCGGGATAAAGTTTCAGGATAAGCGATTGACAGGCTGAAAAGAGGCTGACAGTTCTCGCCAGAGAGCTGCGGTTGGATTTTATTCCAATCGGCACCGGACAGAAGCAGGTATCTTATGTCGTCGAGAGATTCTATTGCGCCAAACTCCATTGCCGGCGGTTCCAAAGTATGCATGGCTGCAT
>CALXTG010000177.1 GCA_944391355.1 uncultured Alphaproteobacteria bacterium | reverse complement strand
GTCAGGGCTGTTCCGTTAAGCTGAAGCTATTTCAGATAATTAAGCAGGGATGTTCCCATGGCTACCTGCAAAACCGAATAAGAAGCCGAAAGATTCGCCTGCGCCAGCAGCGCCTTAACCGCCGCTTCGGTTTTGTCAACGTTTTTCAGCGAAGAAACATTTGATTCCAGATTGGTTTTGACCAAAGTCTGATTATCCAGCGTATTTTTCAAAACCACCGTATTGGCATTAAGTTTGGCTTGAACGGTATACAGATCCGGATTTTTGGAATTGGTAACCGCTGCTCCGTTAAAGGTTCCGTTTTTAATCAGAGTCAGCGCTTCTTCAACCCTGTCCAAAGCTGACTGAGCATCGATTTTCTCGCTGCCGGTCATGTCCGCCGGATTCTGCAGATTAACCAGATTCCCTTGGGCAATTTCACCCAAAGCCCGGAATAGCTGTTCAAAAGCAGGGTCGCCGGCCGTGATGTCCATGGTAACAGACTGATTCTCCGAGATACGTTTTTCGGAAGCCAGCTGGCCGCCCTGATAATAAGATTCGCTGCTGATGCTCCATTTTCCCGAACCGGGCACAGTCACCGCCGCCCCGTTGGCCGGAAAACGATTGGGATCAACCGTGATATAAAGTTCGGTGCCGTCGGGGCTGACGCCGGTAACCTGAGCCTGCGGCGCAACATTGTTGCCGAAACCGTCCAGATTAATTACCGAGCCGACCGGGAAAGATGTGCTGAACTGCGCGTCGCCGCCGTCGGCAATCGTCATGTCGGCGGCAATCGGCGTTGATTCTTCAACCGTTACCGTCTTACCGTCTGCGGAAACCGATTTGATGATATAAGATTTGGCATTGGCTCCGGCATCGTTGCCGCCGATAACCAATGTATCTCCGGCGCTCAGAGTATTAAAGGCGCCATATTCCGTTGCCTTAATCGTATTATCCGCGGCATTGAAACTCAAGTCTCCGGTCGTTTTTTCTCCGCCCTTAATAACCGGGGTCAGAAAAGCGCCGGCATTGGCAGCCGTAATTGTAGCTTTGTTTCCGCCGTCGGCATCAAGTTCCAGCGTGATGTCGCCGGTCTGGCTGCCGTCAACTTCGCGCGTTGACAAATTGGCGCTGGAATTTCCCGGATATTTGACATTGACACCGTCATAATATTGCTGGAACTGCTCTAAAGTCGTGAACGGGAAATTAACCGGCGGATTAATGGAAACGCCGCCGCCGAACAGATATTTGCCGTTAGCTGAAGTGTTCAGACTGTCGGTCAGAACCTGCATGGTCGTAAAGGCCAGATTTTGCAGCTGCTGCAGAACCTGCGCCTGCTCATCGCTCATTTCGTGCGGCTCACCGGTAGTTACGCCGTCCGCATTCAGAACCGATGAGGCGCCGTCAACCGTATACAGCGGAAAAGTGAACTTATTGCCGTCAAATTTAAACTCATCATTGGCGGGAAGTTTGGCTTCCAAGGCCGCCATAACATCGGCTCCGTAAGTGTCGCTGCCGGGCGTCAGGCCTGAAATGTCAATATCATTGGCTCCCCAGCCGCCCGCCGGTTCCGCCGTGCGGAAAGTATACTGGGTGCCGTCAATGGTCAGCGTCTTGCCGTTGTAAACGTCATTATTGCTGGTGAACGAGATTTCACCGCCGGTATAATCCGGCGTAATCTTATCCAGATCCATGCCGCTGAAACTGGTCAGCGAACTCTTGAAGTCGGCAATTGCCTTGCTGACGGCATCAATTGACGTATTCATGGTCTTCAGCTCGATATTGAGAATATCGTTGGTTTCCATAAAGTTTTTGGTAACGGTCAGAGAAGCCTCAAGACTGACAATGCTGTTAGCGCTCATTCCGTAGCCGGAATAAGTAGGAGATTTCAGGCCGGTAATTGATTGATAGTTATACAAATCAAACTGCGCCTTGTTTGCCAGGGTGCCGTTCATCAGATTCATATAAGTTGCATAAGTAGGAACTCTTACCATGTTAAATCCTCCTAGTTAACCATATTCAAAAGCAGGTCCAAGATTTCTTTGGATGCTGTAAAAGCCTGGGCACAGGCGGCATAAGTCTGCTGGAAGACAATCATCTGAGCCAGCTCCTCATCCATATCCACGCCGCTGACCTGCGCTTCTTTTAATGAAATTGAGTTTGTCAGCTGCTGCTGATAAGCCAATGTCGATTCGGCATTGCTGGTCTGAGAGGCAATGTTGCCGACGAATGTTGCCGCATAGTTGGCCAGAGTAGTCTGTGTTTCCGAGATGGTGCCTGACTGATTAAAGTTCAAGGTCTGGTCAAATACTTTTCCCATTGCATTGGCAATATTGTTCATGGCCGGATTCAGCTGATATTCGCCGGACGCGGCATTAAATTCCGGTGATCCGCCGCAGATAAGATTCGGTTGAGCCTGTAACTCTTCTCTGACGCCGATGGTTGCGGCCATACCGGCATTTGAAGGAGCCATACCCAATTTTTCCAGAACTCCCGAAGAAGTTCCGCCCGGAGCAACGTTCTCATAGATTTCCAACTGAGAGCCGGTTGTGTCTTCAATCCGAAGAACATAACCGCTGCCGTTGGGAACCAGAGAAGCGCGCAGCTGCTGATTAAGGTTCGGATCATTGTTGATTTTGTTAACAATATCCTGAACGCTGTCGTTGGGATAAATATTGATTGATCCCAGCGGCGTATCGCTGTTGCTGCTGGAAAAACCGATGGTTACGATATCTCTGAGGCCGAGATTGACATTTTTGCTGATAACCTTTGAATCATAGATATTTTCATTGCGGTTGCTGACAAAAAAGTCATTCATGCCGAAGAAATTTGAAAATCCCGAGAAAGTCCGGTCATAATTACCGTCCCCGTTGACATCATATTCGATTGTAACATCTTTCTGCTCGCCGCCGGGAGTGGAACTGGCTTCATCCATAATTGAAATGGTATAAGAGCTGTCACCGGTTTCGATATATAAGTGGCCGTCCTGGTCGATTTTGCACTCTGCCTGCGGCAGGTTGGCGCCGTTCGGATCACGCAGCCAGTTATTGATTGTCGTCGTCATATCAGTAATGCTGGCGCCGGCATCCGGAAAATGCAGATCGCCGAGCAGTGTGGTTGTCGAAACCTGTTTGCCGTTCTGGTCAAAAATCGTAAAGCGGACGTCGCCGTTGGAAATTCTGATATTCTGGTTATCGGGATTGATAATATCGCGCGTTCCGGTCATTTCTGACGGCGTCTGCGGATAAGCCGTTCCCTGGTTATGTATCTGGTTAATGGAATCTTTCAGCACGCCGGCCAGTTCATCAAGCTGTGACTGCAACGACGGCAGCGTGACATCGCGAATCTCGACTAAGCCTTTAAGCTCGCCCTGACGCAGCTGATTGGTAATGTCTACGCCGTCGACCATAATGCCGCCGATTGCGCCGCCTGCATAAGTCGATGTCGCGCTGGTCTGAGTAACGGCGCTGTGAGTCAGCTTGTGCGGATCGCGGTCGAGCAGGGTGATGCCGCCGGTCGTCTGAATAACAATTTCACCGGTATCGCGGGTAAAATAAGAGATGTCGATTTTTTCGCTGAGATTGCGCAGCGCCGTATCGCGCTTATCTTCAAGGTCGGCAACCCCGTCATATTTTAAAACCTTATATTTGACGATATTTTCGTTCAGTTCATGAATCTCATCCAGAAGATCGTTGATTTCCGCCACCGAGCTGGTGATATTAAGGTCGGCATCGCCGCGCAGTTTCTGAATCTCCTGAGAAATGGAATTTAAGCGCGAAGTAACCGTCTGCGCCTGATTAAGCAGATTATAACGTCCCGAAGCCGATGTCACGTCGGAGGCAAAACTGTTGAAAGCCGCCTGCAGATTGGCGACATTGGCCGAAATGGAATTATCGCCTTCCGGTGTTCCCAGCAAAATCTCGGTTTTGCTCAGGTATTCGTTCTGCGCGTTGAGCTGCCCGGTCAGGCTGTTTGAACTCAAAAAGCTTTTCAGCAGCCCCTGATTGACGCTGCGGGTAACGTCTCCGATGGTTACGCCCATGCTGGAACCGGCCAGCACCACCGATTTCTGCTGCGCCTGTTTGCGGGTATAGCCGACGGTATCAACGTTGGCAATATTGCGTCCGATGATATCTAACTGTGTCTGGGCTACCTTCATACCGCTGAGCGCGGTTCCCAATCCCGAAATTAAAGCCATGACCTTTACTCCTATAAAGTTCTGTTGACGGCCAGTGCGTTGCTGTTATTGTCCAAAGGCGAATATTTGCCTCTTGCGCCGTAAGACGTCGCATTGGCGTTATTGGTAACTTTGGCGATATTCACGATTGAATCCATAACCGTTTTACTGGTCTCCATCCTGGTTTTTAATAATATGTCGTTTTCCTTAAGCAGAGCGTCAAGCTTGAGCGACAACTCCTTAAGTGTCTCGCGGTCAGCCGCGTCTGCCTGATTAAGTTCATTTTGGTTCTTGATAAAATAGGCAATCAGTCCGCGGTAAACGCTGACGGTTTTGGCCTTCTGTTCATAAAGCTCCGCAACCGCAATAAAATCAAACTTATTCAGAGCTTCGTTTTCAAGCACCAACAATTCCGAGAAGCTTTGGACCACTTCTTTGAAATAATCGATTTTCTCTTTCATGAGTTTATTTTCTGCTGTGTTTTCCATGGTTCTGTCCTCTTATCCCTGAATAAATCCTTTACTTGCCATTTCTTGCATATCTAAAATTGACTTCATTACATAATCCGCGACGCCGACGGTACCTGTCTTGGCCATAGATTTGCCGTATTCGTCAAGCAGCAGGGAGCGGTATATTTTTTCGGCATGACCGCCGCCGAACATACCGTCGGTAGAAACACCCTCATACATTGACTCCATCATCTTGGTCAGAAAAAACGCTTCAAAGCTCTGAGCCGTTTCTTTGATTTCCTGTTCGTCGCGCGAATCTTTGACCCGGGCCAGTCCGGCTTTCTGGCTTTCAATATTCAGACCCGTTTTATCTAAACCCGGGAATATGGCGCTGCTTAATGCTTCCATCTTAAATCACCTCAATATCTGCCTGCAGGGCGCCGCTGGCTTTAATCGCCTGCAGAATGCTGATTAAGTCGCGCGGCGAAACGCCCAGGGCGTTCAGCCCGTCAACCAGTTCCTGCAGATTGACGCCGGTTTCCAAAACGCTGAGTTTGCTGTCAACGCTTTCGTTAATATCAATGGCCGAAGCCGTTGTCATAACCGTCTGCCCGTCCGAGAACGGCAGCGGTTGGGACAGGAAAGGAATTTCCGAAATACGAATGGTCAGATTTCCCTGGGCAATCGCCAGTTTGTTGATACGAACATCTTTGCCGATAACGATAATGCCCGAGGTTTCGTCAATAACGACTTTGGCCAGCTGGTCGGGCTGTACTTTTAACTGTTCGATTTTGGTCATCAGCTCAACGACGTTATTGCGATAGGCTTCGGGGATTTCCAGCGTTACCGTTGTCGGATCGATGGCTTTGGCGCTGTTAATGCCGATAAGGGCATTGATTGCGTCGGAAACACGGCGCGCGGTGGTGAAATCCGGATTCCGCAAAGCCAGGGTAATATTTTTCAGACTGTTTAATTCAAAAGGAATTTCGTTTTCGATAATTGCCCCGTTGGCAATCCGGCCGGAGGTCGGCACGCCTTTGCTGACCGATGAACCGGAATTTCCGCGGGCGCTCAGGGCGCCGACTGCAATCTGCCCCTGAGCAACGGCATAAACATTTCCGTCGGCGCCGACCAGCGGCGTGGCGATCAAAGTGCCGCCCTGAAGATTTTTGGCATCGCCCATGGCGCTGACCATCACGTCAATCCGGCTGCCTTGTCTGCCAAACGGCGGAAAATTTGCCGTTACCATAACCGCGGCAATATTTTTGGCCTTAATTTGCCCGCCGCGGGCATTGATGCCGATCTGATCAAGCATGGAGACCAGACTCTCTTTGGTAAAATCGATAGATTTAACGTTATCGCCGGTACCGTTCAGACCCACGACCAGACCGTAACCGACCAGTTGGTTTTCTCTTACCCCCTCAAAATCGGCAATATCTTTTATGCGCGAAGCCGCCTGAGCAGAAGGGCAAGCTAGGGAAAAGATCAGTCCGAGAGCCGCAAATCCGGCTATTTTCTTAAGGTACGGCGTTATCATCATTTACAAATCCTGTTAAATTACAGTTTAACTTAACAGAATATATGCAAATAACGTGCCAAATTTCCTTAAGCGGGATTGGTGATCGCTTTGGTAATAAATTCGATAAAAGTTCTGACCTTTTCTCTTTCTTCGCTGTTTTGATGGCTGATAACCCAGAACGGATGACTGAGACTGAAGTCCAGGTCAAGCCTTTGCAAATCGGGATCGCTGCCGGCGACAATATCTGGTTGCAGTCCGATTCCCATGCCTTGCTGCGTTAAATGCATAAAAACCGTGGAAGAGTTGGTGGTGCTGACGATATGCTGGGCATCTCCGACCAGCTGCGCCCATTTCGGCCAGACATCTTTAAAATTTCCTCTGTCGCAAATCCGGTGATTCTTTTTCATATCCTCCAGATTCTTGGGGCGTCCGTAGCGGCTGATATAACTGTTGGAAGCATAAAGGCTGAAAGTCAGCGTATGTTCGGAGATTGTTTTGGCCGAAGAGGTACGCGGTTCTTCAAAAACAACCGCAACATCGGCTTCCCGCGGTAAAATATCGGGAATTTCGTTAGAACATTTAATCTCTATCGTGACATCGGGATATTTATTATAAAATTCTCCGAGATGAGTGGAGACGCACCAGGCCCCCAATCCGTCAGTTGTCCACAGGCTTATGTTACCTGAAATGGCATGAGATTCTTCCGAAAGACTTTTAATTGCATGCAGGGATTCATCAATTTTTTGCACCTGCCGAATGACATATTCGCCCTCTTCGGTCAACACGACACCGTTGTGAATCCGCCCGAAAAGGCGGGTTCCGAGATAAATCTCCAAATCTTTGATGGCTTTGGAAAGATTTGATTGTTTTAATCCGAGATTTAATGCGGTTGTGCTGATGCTTCTATATTTGGTTGTCTCTCTAAATAAAAATAGCTTTTTAAGTGTTGCCAAGTCTGAATTCATGTTCATAATATATATATCAGCTATATCAAAATAGCCCCTCCAACAGTTGAGTCAAATACCATATAATAAAGTCTATACTATAAATATTATAAATCTGTTAAGAGACCTCTAATGAGTGAGAATAAACAATATAATGAAGCCGCCGCGGTCAGTTTGGACGATGTGCGGATTTATGTTGCCAACACTCTGGAGGATTATTTACGCATTCGTGAATTCAGAGCCGTGGAATTTGTTTATAAAAACGGCCTTTCCCGCGATGTTGAGTTTGGAGATAACGAATTCGGCTCGACATATATTCTGGCCGTGAATGGCGCGGGTAAAACCGTAGGCATGATCGGTTATGAAAAACATTGTGATTTTGTCCGCTTCAAACGTTTGGCCGTTGATGAAGATTATCGCAAAAGCGGTCTGGCTCAGATGCTGAATCTCGAAGCTGTCAGCATTTGTCGGGCCGACGGTTATGAAAAAGTTTACGGTGTCTGTGATGAAGCGCTTTTAGACTATCACCTCAAGCATGGCTACAAAGTTATTGAAGGCGCGCCGAAAGAAACGGTCGGCAACATGACTCTGGTTCCGATAATGATGACTTTGGATCCCTATGAAAACCGTCTTAAAATGACTGACCCGCCGAGCAGAGTTCTGGCGCAGGAAGGACGTTTCAAAGCCGAAGATAACAAATCAGGCATCAGAGGGACTAAAGGAATAAATGATAAACTGGCACTAATCTTAAGGAAACGAAATGAATACCGCAGGAAATAATCAGGAAAAGCAATATCTGCAAACCCTCAGCGAAGTTAACCGGGAATTTGAACAAATCGCCGGAACGCTGCTTAAGCTGGATCTTAAACTGGCGCACCAGGCTCTTTGCCGGGCTTATCATGCTTTTGAACACGAAGTTTTTATCAAAATTAAAGCGGAAAATTAATTACTTTCAAAACTTTTGCCGCTGCGGCTCAGAAGCTGCGATACCTCAAACCAGTTATCGCTGAGGCGCTGCTTGCGGTCCTGTTCGCCGGCTCGGGTGGATGCCGGGCGGAAGGTAGTCAGATTCTGCAGTTGTTTTAACAGGCCGCTGCCGATAATTTCCGTCCGTTTCCGGGTTTGCCGGCGGATTTTTTCCGCCATCTCGTCTTTATAACTGCTGTCGCCGGGATAACGCCGCTGCAGTCGCCGTTCGGCGGTCAGGCCGATTTTTTTGTATTTTTGACACAACCCCGCCAGATTTTCGTTTTGCCGCGCGGCCAGTTTATGATAAGCCGTCAGCGGCGGTTCTGCGGCAATCTCTTCGTCATACCAGCGGTTAAAACTTTTGAGGTTGAAACTGCCGTTATCCGTATTGATAAGCTCGTTAAATATAACAGTCTGTCGGAACCACCGGTCGGTATAGGCGCAATATTGATGCTCATAGTCAAGGTGGTTGAGAGCTTTAATGCATTTCTGCTCGCACCAGCTGATAAGCTGCAGTTTCTGAGGTGAAAGGCCGACTTCTTTTTGCTGAATTGCCTTGATCAGATTCTGGTTAACAAAACCGAGGACCAGCTCCAAATCCTGATGATCAATAAAGTTCTGTCCGCTGTCCAGTCTGTCGATGGCGGCTTGTATGTCGGTTTTGCCGCACTGCGGCTTGCTTAAGCTGCTGCGGCTCATGTTTTGTTTCATGCGGCGCAGAATCTCTATCGCCGTTTCCCGAATCTCGGGATTATCGCTGCGGTTAAGCACTTCCAGATAATTTTGCCGCGCAAACAAGGTTTCTTTTTTAAGGTCGATATCGATTTCTTCAATTGCCGCCGTCAATTTAACGGCAGCTGTTTTAAGACGGTCGGCGTCGCCGCTTTCGCCCGCATCGAAATAATCAACCATTGCCGCGATTAATGCGCCGATACCGGGGCGTTGATCATGCACCAGATTCCGCAGCTGACTGTCGAAATGCCCGTCATTCAGCGTTATAGCGTCCCGACGGTTGGCGGCAAAAGGTTCATATTCCGAAGCCGGAAGCTCTTTGGCAATCATCAGCAGTTCATTTACAGCGGCGGGACAGACTTTGACGGTCAGCGCCTTATAAGTATAATCGCCGATGCCGTATTCAAAATCATAACGCCCCCAGAGATTGCCGCGGACTGCCAGCAGCGGATTATGCCCGCAGATCGCCGCCGGAATAATATTTTTTTCCAGCCCGCGGATAAAGGTTTCATCGATTTTAACATCTTTAGCTTCCATATAATCGCGGAGGTTGTCGCTGAGAATTATTGTCGTATCCGGATCCGGGCAGCGGTCGGCAATCAGCGCCGCCATCCGAAAATACAGCGGGATTTCTTTCCGCCACTGTGCCGATTTGGCCCGGCTGTGATTAAAGCCCAGAAGTCTGTTGATAACGTCCGCTTTGCGCGAGTTGTCAAAATCCTGCGGATATTTTTTGCCGGTTAATACGCCGGCCAGCTTTTGAGCCTGATAAATAAACTGGTTTTCATTGTCGCGGTTAACCAGGCCGTATTGGTAATAGCGCAGCAGCAGGCCGGCGAAATCATAAACCGCTTCACGGTCGCTCCTGTCAAGTTTTTGCCTGTCGATAAGCTTTTTAAAATTATAAGCCAGCAGCTGAATGCTCTCAAGCGTGTTTTCTTTGCAGCCGAACAGATGTTTCAGAAAACCGCAGCCCTCCGTTTGTCCGAAAGGCGGCGGTGTCCGGCTGAAGGCCTCTTTAAGGCCGAAACTGTAAACAATCAAAGCCAGGTTTTGCGAATAGAGAAAGGCGTCCTGTCCGTCGCCGCGGCTGTTTATGCGTTCATAAACCGCCGTTGCGCGATCGTGCATTCCGTTATGTAACCAGTTATTGAACAGTGTATCGAAATTTGCCATCTTGTCGGCCCTCTCAGCCTGCTTCTTTTAAGCCAGTATAGCCGAAATTCGCAAAAAAGCAATCAAAAACAGGCGGCTAACCGGCCGCGGACAGTTCTTCGGGATGCAGATTATGTCGCTCCTCAACCAGAGAAAATTTACCGCTGCTGGTGTCGTAGAGATAAAAATTATCGACAATCGTCCGGTAAGTCTGCAAATACTTTTCCGCCAGTCCGGCTCGTTCTTCAATCATTTCGCGCGGTGTATGGCGCATTGTCCATTCTTCCCGCTGTAAAGCCCGCTGATAAGCGGTGTCGATATCGCAGAGAATAAAATACATATCGGTGGTATAGCCGTAACGGCGGATATTGCGGATTAAATCAATATGCGCGGCAAAACATCCGCTGTGGTCAAAAAAGATATCGGCGCGCATTTCAATGCTGCGGCGCAGCAGTTCATAACCGATTATCCGCGCGGTCATTTCCCACTTTTTGAAACCTTCTTCAGGGCCGAAAACTCTGATATCGTCCTGATAACCGCTGATTTCTTCCATCACCGCGTCAAAACCGATATAAACCATATTTTTCATGTTATAACGGCGGGTAAAGGTTGTTTTGCCGGCGCCGGGAATTCCGCCCATATGCACTAGCCGCGGCTGTGTTGAAACCGTCGCTTTCCGCATCATTTTGCGGATCAGGCGTTCATATTCCGGGCAGGCAACGGCTTCATAGCTCCCGGCAACGGTTTCGTATATCTGCGGCAGTAAATCTTCCAGCTTCATGACAATACTTCATTGTTAAAAAGGATAACCCCATTAATAATCCTTTTTTTGCAATTTCGTCAATAATTTTTTTATCCGACGCT
>CALXTG010000176.1 GCA_944391355.1 uncultured Alphaproteobacteria bacterium | reverse complement strand
GGTTTTTTTGCCATGCTCGGGATTTCATTTTATACCCGCTACGCGCCGAGCAATTATATTCTGAACGGGATTCTCGGTTTTTTTATTGCCTATCATCTGGATACGGTGGCATCGCAGATTCATGAAAAACAGACGGATTTACCCAAAGTGTCTTATAAATTCTGCGTGATGTTTCTGCCCTCGGCAAACCTTTGGGCAATCGGCAGCATGCTGGCCTTTAACAGTCGCGGCTGGGACGGCGTCTGGGTTTATCAGCGGCTGATAAAAATGCTGAATATCAACAATTTTAACTGGGTTGTCAGCTTTTTCTCAAATCTGTTCTAAACGGCAGTTATCCGCATCCAGCCGAACTTTGGCGCCGATCGGCAAAACATAACGTTCGCGGATATGGCCGTAGGGAAAATGCTTGATGACGGGGATTGATAAGCTTTTGCAGAAATCGGCGATAGCATCGTCAACCGTGCCGTCAAAATCATCTTTGGGAACACAGTTCAGGAACTGTCCGAACACAAGGCCCCGTAATTTTGAAAATCCGGGGTTTTGCGCCAGCTGGATTAACATTAAGTCTATTTTATGGACACGTTCGCCGACGTCTTCCAAAACCAGAATTTTACCGCTCAGATCCGGGTAATATTCGGTTCCGCAGAGATTGCGCACCAAGCTCAGGCAGCCGCCGACCAAGACTCCTTCGGCGTTTCCGCCGATAACGGTTTCCCCGCCTTGCGCCGAGAGTTTTTTGCCGCTGAGAATATTTTGCAGATTTTCATCGAGAACACCGTTGATATGGCCGTCGCGAAAATCCAGCGACATCGTAAAACCGGTCAGCGAACCGACGCCGGCTTTTTGCCAAACCGCAAGCTGCAAGGCGGTTATGTCGCTGAGGCCGACCAGAGGTTTGCGATTGGCGGCGATGGTTTTATAGTCAAGCAGCGGCAAAATCCGCTGGCTGCCGGCGGCTCCGGCGGTCGTGAAAATGATTTTGATTTCCGGGTCGCGGTAGGCGTCCATGACATCGGCGGCGCGTTCGGCATCGGTGCCGGCCATGTAGCGGTCGGCGGCAAAAAGGTGCTTGCCGGGAATAATCTGATAGCCTAAGCTTTCCAGATAAGCGCGGCCGAGTTCGACGGTGTCGGGATTGATGATTTTTCCGGCCGGGGCGATCAAGGCGGCTTTGGTTCCGGCAGCATTGAAACTCATGGGTTATTTTACTCCTTCAAGAATATCGCGGCAGAAAGCCGGCAAAGTGTTGTCGCGGGCGCCCATGATGACAACGCGGTCGCCGGGGCGGGCGTTTTGTTTGAGAAATTCGCCGCATTCGGCGCGGGTTTCGAAAAAGCGCGCCTGTTTGCCGAGCGAAACGGCGTAATCGGTCAAATCGCGGGAAGAAATATCGCGGGTAACGGTGCCGCCGGCATAATAAATTTCGGGAATAACCAGAATATCTTCGTCTTTCATATAGCTGGCAAAAGCTTCGATAATCTGTTTTCCCATCAGCCGCATCGGGCTGAAACCATGGGGCTGGAACATCAGCAGCAGCCGGCCGGGATAATCGGTAAGGGCGCTCATTGACGCGGCGACTTTATCAGGATTGTGGGCAAAATCGTCAATGACGGTAACGTTGTTTTTGCTGCCGATAACTTCCAGACGGCGGTGAGTGCCGAGAAAAGATTCCAGAGCAGCCGCGGCGTCGAATTTGTCAATTCCCAGCAGCGAGCAGGCGGCTATGGCGGCCAGCGCGTTGGCAACGTTAAAGCGGCCGATGAGGTTCAGTCTGAAATTGCGGCCGTCCAGAGAATAAGCGGTGCCGCCGGGAATTGCCTTGATATTGTAGGCAGTAAAATCGGCGCGGGGATTTTCCAGCGAAAAAGTAACGGTTTTTTTGTGGGGATGTTTAATGTCTTTACAGGCTTCGCAGTCGGCGTTGACGACCGCGCCGTATTCGCTGCGGGCGGCAAAATCGCCGAAAATTTTCTGCAGTTCGGGAATTGGTTTATGGTCAAGAGAAATGTTATTGATGACGGCAATATAGGGATGATATTTTTCAATCGAACCGTCGCTTTCGTCGGCTTCGATGACGCAGATATCGCCCTTGTTGAAAATGATATTGGGAATCCCCGGCTGATTCTCATAGTTGCGCAGCAGGCCGCCGTTAATCATGCAGGGCAGCTGGCCGAGTTTATCGAGAATATAACCGATCATTGCGGTGGTGGTGGTTTTGCCGCTGGTGCCGCCGACGGCAATGCTGTTTTTGTAACGATGAAAAATTTCCGCCAGCAGGTCAGAGCGTTTTTTAATCGGAATCCCTTTGCTTATAGCGGCTTTAACATCGGGAATATGGTCTTCGACCGCGGTTGAAACATAGAGGCAGTCAACATCTTCGCTGATTGCCGAACCGTCTTGGGGCAGAATTTTTATTCCGAGCGACTGCAGGGCGTTTTTATTTTCCTCATCATGCCCCTGGTCAAAACTGCGGTCGGTGCCGATGACTTCGTCGCCGCTGAGTTTTAATATCTGTGCCAGAGCGCTCATGCCGCTGCCGGAGATTCCGCAAAAACATACTTTTTTCATCTTTTGAGTCCTTTCTTATAATGCGTCGAGCGTTTTTTGCTGGCGTTCTTTCAAGATTTTCAGATTTTTGTAATCGATAACAATATAACTGCGGTTATCGCCGTCGACATTAACGGCCAACGCCGCGCCGACGTCGCCGTTTTCAAAGGTGGCAAACAAAACCGCGTCGCCGCTTTGCAGCTGGGATAAAAATTCCGGGTTGCCGATCGGCTGATCTTCGGGAACGGTGACGGTTTCGTTGCGTCCCTGTTTTTCAATTTCCTTTTCGACCATTTTAACCGCTGGGGTAAACATTTCTTTGGCATTGCCGTATTTTTGCGCCAGCAGCTGATAATAGTCTTTATACAGGCGCATGACTTTGGCGGCGTCGGGGGTGTCATCAAGCAGTTCGCCGTAAGCGATGATACGCCAGAGTTCGTTGTCGGCGCCGAAAGTAACGTCAACCTCGCGGAAGGTTTTAATCGGTTTGGGCAGCGTGGTGGCGGCATAGTTGTTGAGATAGTCTTTGATTTCAATCGGCGTCAGCGTAATGCCGAGGTTTTTGATGTCTGCGACCGTTGCACCCCACAGCAGTCCGAACGGGGCGGCCGATAAATCTTCGGGAGCAGCGGTTTTTTCAGCTTTTTTTACCGGCTGCGGCTTTTTCCGGCGTTTAAACTCCGGGCGTTCAATTGTAATCGGTTTGGGCTTTTCCTGCAGCAGGCGGCGGGCATCGCGAACCGCGTCGCCGGCTTTGTCTTCAACCTGAATTTCCTCATCGACAAGAATGTTTTCATAAAAGTTCTCGCTGCTTTGAGCCTGAGCCGTGGCAGCGGTGAAAAGCAGAAGGGAGAAAATACTGACCAATCTGAAAAACATGATTTTATCCTTTGCGGCGCAAAAATAATTGAACACTGTTCAATTTTGTTTTATGGTGGGAGTATAATCCCAATTTGCAAATAATTTATTAAACTTATATAAGAATGACTGATAAAAAAGACAATATACACGCCGCATTGCTGGCCAAAGGCCGGGAGCTGGTTTCCGAAAAAGGCCCCGAGTTTCTGACCGCGCGAAAACTTTCCGAGGCTTCGGGCTATTCGGTGGGAACGATTTATAACCAGTTTGCCGGCATGGACGATTTTATCTGCGCGCAGAATATTCAGACGCTTGATGAACTTGAAGAGCGTTTTCAAAAAATTCTGCCCGACAGCAGCGCCTATAAAAACCTGAACCGCTATGTTGACGTGTTTGTCGGTTTTGTGCTGGAACACCCTAATTTGTGGATGCTGCTGTACAGCCAGCATCTGAAGCCGGCGGCGGTGTCCCTGCCTTTTTGTTACCGGCGCAGGCTGGCGCTGATTCCGCGGCGCCTGGAAAAGGAATTTGCCAAAATCTTCCGGCAGCTCAGCCGCAGCGAACGCAAGTTGTCGATGCAGGTTTTGTGGCTGTCGCTGTTTTCTCTGAGTTCTTTTTTAATTACGCCGGGGCTGGATAATTTCAGCGGTCTGAGCAAGGAAAACATTTGCAAGCTGCTGCTGAATACTTATCTCGGCGGTCTGGCGGTCTTAAAACGGGTGTGAGATGGTTTATCAGCTTTATTATAAAATCAGTATGTTTCTGAACAGTCCCTTTTTACTGCAGAAGATTTTCGACAACCGTTTTTATCTGATTTTGCTGGTCGTGCTTTTAATGCGGATGAAATACGCCACTTATCGCAGCTTGTGGCTGAGCGCGCTGGTCAATATTCCCGGGACAATCCTGCATGAGCTGATGCATTTTCTGGTCGGGCTGGCATTGAATGCGCGCCCTTGTAATTTTACGGTATTTCCGCGCCGCGACATGATGGGAAATTATGTCATGGGCAGCGTCGGTTTTCGCAATGTTACGTTTTATAATGCGGTTCCGGCTGCTCTGGCGCCGCTGCTTCTGCTGCCGCTCGGCTTTTATATTAACCGTTATGTGCTGCCGATGATGCCGGCGACCCTGCTGAATTATATTCTCTATGTTTTGGCGCAGACGATTATTATCGAAAACGCCATTCCCTCGCGTACTGATTTCCGGGTTGCGGGAATGTATTTCAGCGGCGTGCTGCTTTACAGCGTTTTGCTGATTGCGCTGCTGCTGGCTCTGTAGCTATTTGTTTTCCAGAACATTGACAATCTCTTCGGTGACCTTTTTGGCGTCGCCGTAAAGCATGATTGTATTATCGGCATAGAACAGCGGATTTTCGACGCCGGAATAGCCGGTCGCCAGCGAGCGTTTGACAAAGAAAACCGTTTTGGCTTTTTCCACGTCGAGAATCGGCATGCCGTAAATCGGCGAATCGGGATTGGTTTTGGCCATCGGATTGGTTACGTCATTGGCGCCGATAACATAGGCGACGTCGGCAGTGGCAAATTCGCGGTTAATATCTTCCAGTTCAAAAACTTCTTCATAAGGCACGTTGGCCTCGGCGAGCAGAACGTTCATATGTCCGGGCATACGGCCGGCAACCGGGTGGACGGCATATTTGACCTCAACGCCGAATTTGTTGTGCAGGTCATCGGCCATTTCTTTTAAGACGTGCTGAGCCTGGGCGACAGCCATGCCGTAACCGGGCACGATAATAACCTTATTGGCGTTTTCCATAATGAAAGCGGCATCGGCGGGGCTGCCGGCATGCGCCTGCTTGTCTTCACCGGCCAGATTCGACGCGGCGACGGTTTTGGCGCCAAAGCCGCCGAGCATGACATTGGCGAGCGACCGGTTCATCGCTTTGGTCATGATATAAGACAAAATTGCGCCGCTGGCGCCGACCAGAGAACCGACAGTAATCAGCAAAACATTATTCAGCGAAAAACCGATACCGACGGCTGCCAATCCGGAGTAGGAGTTAAGAACGGAAATGACCACCGGCATATCGGCGCCGCCGATCGGCAGGATCAGCAAAAAGCCGAGCAGAATTGAGAGAACGGCCAGCGCATAGAAAATATTGCGGTCGCCGCTGATGACAAACCAGGCGCACAGGCCGACGACGGCTAAACCGAGCAGCAGGTTAAGGGTTTGCTGCAGCGGAAAAACCATTGCCCGGGCGGAAATCAGGCCCTGCAGTTTGGCAAAGGCAATTACCGAGCCCGAGAAAGCCAAAGCGCCGATTAGCAGTCCGAGCGAGGTTTCAAGATAAGTTTGCGAACCGGCCAGGATTTCGGCAATGGCGATAAACACCGAAGACAGGCCGCCGAGACCGTTGAAAGCCGCAACCATCTGCGGCAGCGATGTCATTTTAACTTTAAGAGCGGGGATTGTCCCCAAAATGCCGCCGAGCAGAATGGCGCCGGCAACCCAGACATATTCGCTGACCAGCGGAGAAAACAATGTGGCGAGAATGGCTATAGCCATGCCGAGCATACCGAGCAGATTGCCGCGGCGCGCCGTTTCGGGCGAGGCCAGGCCGCGAATTGAAAAAATAAATAAAATGCTGGATAAAAGATAGGCAAAGGCCAAAAAACTGTTAGTCATTATTTTTTCTCCTTCACGGCTTTTTTCTTAAACATCAGCAGCATCCGCTGCGAAACGGCAAAACCGCCGAAAATATTGATTGCGGCCAAAACGACGGCAGCCAGCCCCCAGATTTTGGCGCCGCCCGTTTCGGCAACGCCGGCGGTGATCAGGGCGCCGACAATTACAATTCCCGAAATGGCGTTCGAGACGCTCATCAACGGCGAATGCAGCGCCGGCGTAACGCCCCAGACGACAAAATAGCCGACAAAGGCGGCAAGGACAAAAACAGTCATCAGCATCCAGAAATCCATGGCTTATTCCTTTCGCAAAATTTGGCCGTCCCGGCAAATGCAGGTGGCTTTAATCAGCTCGTCGGCATAGTTAAATTCGATCTGCCGGCGTTCGACATTATACATCGGGGTTAAAAAATTATAGATATTGCGGGCGAACAGGCTGCTGGCCGACTGCGGAAGCTCGGCGGCAAGATTGCTGTTGCCCTGAATGGTGACGCCGTGTTTTTTGACGGTTTCGCCGTTGACGCTTCCGTCAACATTGCCGCCGCTGCCGGCCGCCATATCGATGATGACGGCGCCGGCGGGCATATCTTTAAGCATTGCCGCCGTAATCAGGCGCGGCGCTTTGCGTCCGGGTATCAGGGCGGTGGTAATGGCAATGTCGGTCTTTTTGAGCTGTTCGGCCACCGCTGCGGCCTGGCGTTTTTTATAATCTTCCGAGGTTTCTTTGGCATAGCCGCCGGCGGTTTCGCTGCCGGCTTCGGCTTCTATATCCAAAAATCTGCCGCCGAGCGATTCGACCTGTTCCTTAACCCCGGGGCGGACATCTGAGGCAAAAACCTGCGCGCCGAGGCGTTTGGCGGTGGCAATTGCCTGCAGGCCGGCGACGCCCGCGCCCAAAACCAGAACTTTGGCCGGGGCGATTGTGCCGGCGGCGGTCATCATCATCGGCACCGCTTTGTCCAGCAGGTTGACGGCGTTTAAAACCGCCTTATATCCGGCCAGATTGCTTTGTGACGAGAGAATATCCATTGACTGGGCGCGGGAAATGCGCGGCATTAAATCAAGCGCAAAACAGGTGGTTTTTAATTTGGCAAATTCTTTAATCCTTTCCGGGCAGGCCAGCGCCTGAAAATCGGCGATAATGATTTGTCCGGGTTTCAGAAATTTGCTTTCGCTTTCTTCCGGGGCGCGGATTTTAAGAATGATGTCGGCGGTTTCATAAACATCTTGCGGAGAGGAGAGAACCTGGGCGCCGGCTTTAATATATTCTTCATCGCTAAACCCGGCGGCGCGGCCGGCGTCTTTTTCAATTTTGATATCATAGCCCCAGTCGTTCATTTTCTTAACGGTTTCGGGGGTGGCGGCAACCCGGGTTTCGCCGGCGCCGATTTCTTTGGGTATCGAAATAATCATCTGAGCCTCATTAACGCTTTATTTGAGATTACTATAATATAGATTATTATAATATAGTAGATTAAAATCAAAATTCATAGAGGCTTTTTATGAAAATATACCTGCAGTTATTTTGGACTTTTTTTAAAATCGGCTTGTTTACCTTCGGCGGCGGTTATGCGATGCTGCCGCTGCTTCAGGACGAGGTGGTGCGCAAAAAGGGCTGGGCAAGCGAAAACGATTTGATGGATTATTATTCGCTCGGACAGTGTACGCCGGGGATTATTGCCATCAACGTCGCCACGTTTATCGGCTATTACCGGGCGGGAAAAAGCGGCGCAACGGCGGCAACGCTGGGAATCGTTACGCCGTCGGTTATTGTAATTACGCTGATTGCCGCCGTTTTGCAAAAGTTCATGGCTAATCCGTATGTCGCTCACGCCTTTGAGGGGATAAGTTTGGCGGTGGTTGCGCTGATTGCCGATATGCTGCTCGATCTGGGGCGCAAAAACATCCGCGACTGGCTGACGGCGGCGGTTTTTGTTATCGCTCTGGGGCTGATGGTGATTGCCGGATGGTCTCCGGCGGCGGTGGTGCTGGCGGCGATTGCTGCCGGCCTGATACCGCAAAGGGAGAAAAAGCAATGATTTATCTGATTTTATTTTGGGAATTTTTTAAAATCGGCCTGCTGGCGGTCGGCGGCGGCTTGGCGACTTTGCCTTTTTTGTTTGAACTGGCCGAAAAATATCCGTGGTTTGATGTCAAAACCCTGACCGACATGGTGGCGATTTCCGAGTCAACCCCCGGGCCGCTCGGGGTCAATATGGCGACTTACGCCGGATTCAGCGCGGCGGGAATCAGCGGGGGAATTGTGGCGACTCTGGGACTGGTGGTTCCGTCGCTTCTGATTATTATTCTGCTGGCGAAGGTCATGAACCGCTGCCGTGAAAACTGCCGGGTGCAGCGGGTGTTTTATTTTATCCGTCCGGCCGTGGTCGCGCTTATTCTCGGGGCTTCGTGGCATTTGGCCAAACTTGCGGTCTTTGACGCGAAAACCGCGCTGATTTGTTTGGGCATGTTTGCCGCCGTCCATTATTTCAAACGCAGCCCGATTTTGTATATCTGCGCCGGCGCGGTGCTGGGAATTGTGCTGAAGTTATAAAAGCAATCCCTGAATTTAACATTCAGGGATTGCGTTTTAGCTTAGCAGCCCATAAAGAAAGCCCGCTGCAAATCGGCCAGTTTTTTCTTGGCGCTCTCGTAAGCGTCGACCTTTTCGCTGTCGCTGTAATCGCGCAAACAGATATCCAGCCTTTTGCCGAA
>CALXTG010000175.1 GCA_944391355.1 uncultured Alphaproteobacteria bacterium | reverse complement strand
ATATCGGCGGCCATCAGGGTCGGGTAGGTATAAAGCCCCATATTGATACCGTCGTCGTCGGGTTTTCCGGCTTCGCGGTTTTTATCGATCTGCGCTTTATAGGCGTGAGATTTATTCATCAGCCCTTTGGGTGTATAAGCATAAAGAATGGTTGTAATTTCGGGAATTTCCGGAATATCCGACTGCCGGTAGAAAATAGATTTTTGCGGGTCTAAGCCGCCGGCCAGATAAGAACAGGCGACTTCTCTGATTTTCTGGTTAAGAACAGCCGGATCTTTTTCGGCATTAATCGCATGATAATCGGCAATAAACATAATATGCCGCGCCGCTTTTTCGCCCATGGCGATTGCCGGGCGGATCGCGCCGAGATAATTGCCGAGGTGCGGTGTTCCGGTCGGTTTAACCCCGGTTAAAACTTTTTTTCCTTCAATCATTGTCTTAAATTCCTATTTTCTATTGCAATTATTTCTAAAATGGATACTCTATCCGCAGCATAAAATCAATTAATTTTTGGGACAATAACGATGTTAGATATAAAATTTATTATTGAGAATAAGGATAAAGTCAAAGATGGTTTGGCCAAAAAGGGCTATACCGACATAGATATAGACGCGCTTGCCGCCCTGCATCTGGAAATTAATAAATTAAAAACATCGTCTCAGGCTCTGGCCGAAGAGAAAAACCGTCTCAGCAATTCGATTAAGTCAGCTTCCGCCGAGGAGCGCCCGGCTATTATCGCCAAAAGCAAACAGCTCGGCGAAGATCTGAAAGCCGAACAGGATAAACTGGCCGCCGAACAGGAAAAATTTAACAATATCATGCTGCGCATGCCCAATCTTCCCAGTCCGGAAAGCCCGGTCGGTAAAGACGACAGCGAAAATGTCGTCCGCCGCCGCGTCGGAGAACTGCCGAAGTTTGACTTTACGCCGCGTGATCATGTCGAGCTTATGGAAATGAACGATTGGAGCGAAATGGAGCGTATCGCCAAAGTCTGCGGTTCGCGCACCTACGCGATTAAAGGGGATTTGGCTCGTTTGGAGCTGGCAATCCATATGCTGGTTCTTGATAAACTGGCCGCTAACGGCTTTACCACGATTACCGTGCCGTCAATCGCCAAGGAAAAGCCTTTATACGGCATGGGCTATTTGCCTTTCGCCAGCGATGAAATTTATTATCTGCCTTCCGATGAGCTTTATTTGTCGGGAACCGCCGAACTGGTCTTGAATTCGCTTCGTGCCGACGAGATTTTAAACGAAAACGAACTGCCGGTGCTTTATGCCGGATTTTCGCCTTGTTTCCGCCGCGAAGCCGGAGCCGCCGGCAAAGATACCCGCGGTCTGGTCAGGGTTCATCAGTTTATGAAAACCGAGCAGTTTGTCATTTGTAAAAATGATATTGCCGAAAGTGAAAAATGGCATCAGAAACTGCTGGCCATTTCGGAGGAGGTTTTGCAGGATCTGGAACTTCCCTATCAGGTGCTGGAAGTCTGTACCGGCGATATGGGCGCGCCCAAATACCGCCAATATGATCTGGAAGCCTGGGTTCCCACTCAGAACTGCTATCGCGAAACCCACAGTTGTTCGAATATTACCGACTGGCAGGCCCGCCGCACCAATCTGCGTTATCGCGACAATGCCGACGGCAAGGTTAAATTTGCCCATACGCTGAACAATACCGGAATTGCCACGCCGCGCGCGCTGGTTCCTTTCATGGAAAACCATCAGCAGGCCGACGGCTCGATTCGCATTCCCGAAAAGCTGCAGCCGTATATGCAGGGCAAAAAATTTATCGGCAAGAATGTAAAATAACATGAACAATGCGGCCGCAATTATAGATTTTATGAAAATCGTCGAGAAACTCTGCGCGGTTACGCGGGATTCCCGCCTGCGCTGCGGCGCGTCGGAAAGTGATGCCGACCATATCTTAAAACTCTGCTGGCTGGTTATGTTGGTAACGCCTTATCTGAAAGTTAAGCTTGATTCGGCCCGTATGCTGGAACTGGCGCTGGTACATGATTTGGTTGAGGCCTGGGGCGGAGATTTTTCGCTTTCCGCTCAGGAAAAGCACCCGGAACTGGCGGAGATAAAAAAACAAAAAGAACGCGAGGCGATAGAACATTACCGCACCCTGCTGCCGGAACCGCTCGGCGAAAAAATCTATAATCTGTTCATGGAATTTGAAAATAAATCCAGCCGTGAGGCGCAGGTTGTCTGGGTTCTCGATAGAATAGACGGCAATCTGCAGGCAAATTTTTATCATGACGGCGATGTCCGCTACTGGGCAGACTGCGACGGCGGAGAATATTATTACAGCTATACGCTGAGCGGCAATACCCGGCAGAAAAAATGCCTGGAATTTCTCAATGAGGATATTTTGCTCCAGCTTGAAAATGCGGTTCTAAATCTTGGCCGGGAAAATATGCGTAAATGCGGAATTAAAATTTAGCCTCTCTCAGCTTGTATTTGCCGTTAAAAACGCTTATTTTCAAAGAACGGAAAGGTTGAAAAATGATTCTGCGGGTCAATAAACTGAAAATCATCTTGTTTGATTGGGACAATACTCTGGCCGAAACCCGTTCTGCGCTGGTTGCTTCGGTCAATCAGGTGCTGTCCGAAAATCACCTGCCCGAATGGGATGCCGTCAAAGACCGCCGTGACCGCAATCTGTCTTTCCGCGATAATTTTTCCGTTTTGTTCGGAGCCCGCGGCGAAGAATTATACCGCAGTTACAAAATCATTTATCTCCGGAAGATCCGTTCGCTGCTGAGCACTTTTGACTGTGTTCCCGAAACGCTTGCTTATCTGAAATCCCGCGGGATTAAAATTGCGGTAATGACCAATAAAGATCGTGAACTTTTTGATTATGAAATGCCGCTGCTGTTTGATCCTTCTTTGTTTATACGAACCGTTTGCGGGCATGAAGCGCCGCGCGACAAACCCTTTCCCGAACATGCGCTTTATACGCTGAACGGATTGATTGCCGAAGAAGATATCTCTCCCGAACATGTCTGGATTGTCGGTGATTCCGCTCAGGACAGCGATTGCGCAAAAGCAGCCGGCGTTTTGCCGATACGGATCGGCAAACCGATTTGGACGCCGGATCTGCCTGATGAACCGGGAATTGTCTATTTTAATAATTTTTGCGCTTTTTTGCGGGAAATCAGCCAAAGTTAGCAAAATCTTAAATATAAGCGGTTAAAAATAAGCCGTAAAATGTTTATATCAGCGGGTAGAAAACCATGAATCAGAAACCTGAAATCGATTATGGCCGGGTCTGGCATTATCTGTGGATTGCCGCGGCGCTGCTGGCGTTATTGGCCGTCAATTACTGTGCCTTTAATAAATATCTGTCTTCAAATGCAGGACTGATAAACGATTTCACGCCTCAGGAGAATGATATGGAAAAATCACGCAGCCCGGCGGTCGCCGGTCTTTTCTACTCGGCCGAAGCCCGTCAGCTTGATAAGGAAGTTAAGCATTATCTTAATCTTCCGGCCGGGGTCGGCAACAAACAGCCTCGGATTCTGATTGTCCCCCATGCCGGATATTATTATTCGGCGCAAACGGCAGCCAAAGCCTATGTCGAACTGGCGCAATATGCCGATACAATCCATACCGTAATTTTGCTTGGTCCGTCGCATCATGTTGCCTTCAAGGGAGCGGCGCTCTCCGCCAGTGACAGTTTCTCTACCCCCCTCGGCAAAGTCAAAGTTAATAAGGCAATCAGCGGCGAATTGGCCGCCAAGCCCGGTTTTGAGTATAATGACCGCGCCCATGTCCGCGAACACTCGCTGGAAGTCCAACTGCCGTTTTTGCAAAAAGTTTTGCAGAAATTTACGATTGTGCCGCTGGTTTACGGAGATGCCGAACCCGGTGTCTTAGCGGCGGCGCTGAGTCCGTATCTTGCTAATCCCGGGGTCTTGTTGGTTGTTTCCGCCGATTTGTCGCATTATTACGAAGCGCCTCAGGCCGAAATTCTGGATAAAAATACGGCGGAACTGGTCGCGGAATCAGCTCCGGAAGTCGAAAATCATATGTCTTGCGGCGCTATCGGCATCAATACCGCGATTTTATTGGCAAAAAGCCTCAATCTCCAGCCTCAGCTGCTGGATTTGACCCATTCGGGTAATATCAGCGGCGATATGGCCAGTGTCGTCGGTTATGCATCCTGGCTGTTTTCCGACCGGCAGAATAAGGAAGAGCCCGAACCGTTGACGCCGATTGAACAGGAAAGCGAAAACCTCGAAAAATTTGCCCGCCGTTACGGAGTCCGGCTGATGGAAATAGCACGCCGCAGTCTGGAAACCGCCGTAAACGAACAGAAACAGCTGAAAATTTCACGACAGGATTATGAGGATATTTTATTTGATAAAGGAGCCTCCTTTGTAACGTTGAAATCCGGCGGCGCCCTGCGCGGCTGCATCGGCACGCTGGTGCCGCAGGAGGGAATAGCCATGGATGTTGCCGCCAATGCTTATCGGGCCGCAATGGAAGATTCCCGCTTTAAACCGGTTACGGCCGAAGAGTTGAAAGACATTGAAATTTCTGTTTCGTTGCTGACTGATTTTGAGCGTATTCGTTTCAGCAGCGAAGAAGACCTGCGCGAACAGATTATTCCCGGCGTTGACGGACTGGTATTGCGCGACGGTGACCGCCAGGGCGTTTTCCTGCCGGTAGTCTGGCAGGAGATTCCCGATAAGGAAGAATTTGTTGACAGTTTAAAGTTAAAAGCCGGCCTCAGTCCCAATTACTGGTCGGATAAAATTAAAATCTATCGTTTCAGAACAGTGGAGATAAAACAAGATGAAAATTAACGGTTACGAACTTGCCTTAAGTGAGGCGGACTTAAAAGAAAAACTGGAAAAACAAACGACCAAAATCGAATTAATATCTCCCGACTTTGAGGGATATAAGGCCTTGAGCGACGGTGATAAGAAAGCGCTGCATCATCTGGTCAATGCCGCCAAAATTCTCAATAAAGTTTTTCTGGTACAGGATCACAGCCTCAATCTGGCGCAGAAACAGGGGCTTGAAGCGGCCGCTCCGGAAAGCGAATATGCCGCGCTGGCGCTCCGTTTTTTCAATTCTTTCAACGGTGTCGAAGGTTTAAACGGCATTGACAAAGACCCGGTTGAACTTTTTGTCGGCATAAAAGGTTTTAAGGGGCGTAATTTTTATCCCGAAGATTTAGGTGTTGATGAATTTCATGAGATTCTCATTAAAATGCTGGAAGCCGGAAAAATCGAAGAAGTCCGTAAAATTCTCAGCGCCCGCACGATGGTTCGCCGCAGCGGAAACGAACTGAAAGCAATTGATTATACCGAATTCTTTGCCGCCGAATTCTCCGAAATTGCCAACCAGCTGGAACTGGCCGCGCATTATACCGATGACGCCGCTTTTAAGGATTATCTCGGCTGGCAGGCTCAGGCTTTGCTGCAAAACAACGAAGATATGGATATGCTGGCCGATAAACATTGGGCGGTCTTGCAGGAAACGCCGTTGGAATTTACCCTCAGCCGTGAAAATTATGAAGACGAGATGACGCCGACCGTCTTTGATAATCCTGTATTGGCTAAGTTGCTGGAACAGCACCAAATTGAAGCAACCTCAAAAGATATGCTGGGCATCCGCGCCGGAATTGTAAATAAAGCCGGAACCGAGCTGATCTTAAAGTTTAAGGAACATATGAGCGAACTGGCCGAACTGATGCCCTATAAAGAAAAATATCATCAGAATATCGGCGCCGGAACCGAGTTGAAGCAGACGATGGTCGATGTCGATTTGGCAGCGCTCAGCGGTGATTACGCAGCCGTCCGCGGAGGCATAACCACGGCGCAGAACCTGCCCAATAATGACAAACTTTCGGTAAAGACCGGCGGCGGCCGCCGCAATGTTTATCATCGCCAGGTACGTCAATCGGTAGATCGGGAAAAAATGCGCAAAATCATGGATAAATTAGTCAGTCCCGATCTGCATAAACTTTATAATCCCGAAGCCGATCATATTTTTGTTATCGGGCATGAAAACGGCCATTCGTTAGGGCCCGACAGCTCGTATCAGGATGCGCTCGGTCTCTATAAACATATTATCGAAGAACATAAGGCCGATGTTATCTCAATTGCCTTTATGCCCGAATATGTCAAAAACGGGACAATTTCGGCGGACACGCTGAAGGAAATATATGCCAGCTGGGTTATCGGCCGGCTGTTTTTGACAGCGCAGCCGCAATATGCTCAGGCGCATCGCATGGCAGATCTGATCCAGTTTAATTATCTTCTGAACAACCATGTAATTTCATTTGATAATAATCACAAATTGCATATAAATTTTGATGATTTTGCTTCGGTAATGAATCGGCTGCTGGAAGAAACGATAGCCGTGCAGCTTTCCAAATCTCCGGCAGCGGCCAAAGAATTTATCGACCGCTACACGGTCTGGAGCGAAACTTCTGCATACATTGCCTCAGAAATTCAGAAATTAGGCGTGAAACCATATAAAGAAATCAGGATGTATTTTTAACGATGTACTATAGTTTTTTTGAGATTTTTTCGATTGGTGTCGGCCCGTCCAGTTCGCATACCGTCGGCCCGATGCGCGCGGCAAAGCGCTATCTTGATAATCTCCATCAGGGCGATATGTTTTCTAAAGTCGCGAAGATAGAAGTTACTTTGTACGGCTCTCTGGCTTTAACCGGTTACGGTCATGGTACGGTTAAAGCCGTTGTTTACGGTTTAATGGGGCTTGAAGCCGAGGCGATTGATCCGGAAAAACCTTATGTCGTTGCCGTGGAACGCGACCATATTCTCCACCTCGGCCAGGAGAAGCCGATACCTTTTGATCTGGATAAAAATATTGTTTTCGAAAAAGAAATCTTTTTGCCCGAACATTCCAACGGTATGCGCTTTAAGGCTTTTGACGCCGAAAATAATCTGTTGCTGGAAGAGGTTTATTTCTCGGTCGGCGGCGGTACGGTTGTCCGCGCCGATGAAATCAGCCGCCGTATTGAGCGCGAACCGCTGAATGTGCCTTATAATTTCAGTACCTGTGAAGAACTGATGGCTCTGTGCAAGGGCGAAGAAACGCCGATTGCCGAGCTGATTTGGGAAAATGAAATCGCGCTGCGTCCGCGTGAACAGGTTGAAGAGGGGATTCGTAAAATTCACCGGGTCATGCAGGCCTCAATCGACCGCGGCATGAAAGCCGAGGGGATTTTGCCCGGCGGATTGAATATCAAGCGCCGTGCTCATGAAATTTATCAGCGTTTGGAAGAAAAATTCCGCAATAACGATTATGATCCGTTGTTGATGGTCGATTGGATTAACCTTTGGGGCTTTGCCGTCGCCGAAGAGAATGCTTACGGCGGCCAGATTGTTACGGCGCCGACCATGGGATCGGCGGGAATTATCCCTTCGGTCATGCGTTATTATGAGCGTTTTGCGGTCCATAAAGGAAAATACCGTGTTGAAGACGGCTTGGGGCGTTTTCTGCTGACAGCTTCGGCTATTTGCAGCCTTTATCGCTCCAATGCGTCCATCTCCGGGGCTGAAGTCGGCTGCCAGGGAGAAGTCGGCGTTGCCTGTTCAATGGCTGCCGCCGGCCTGGTTGCGGCAATGGGCGGAACCAATATGCAGATTGAAAACGCTGCCGAAATTGCGATGGAGCATAACCTCGGTCTGACCTGCGACCCGATCGGCGGTTTGGTGCAGGTTCCCTGTATCGAACGCAATGCCATGGGAGCGGTTAAAGCGGTTAATGCCGCCCGTATTGCCATGAAAGGCACCGGCGAACATTTTGTTTCTTTAGACAGTGTGATTAAAACCATGTATAATACCGGTATGGATTTAAATCACAAATACAAAGAAACCTCGCTCGGCGGCCTGGCGGTCAACGTCCCCAGTTGCTGACAGAAAATGTTAAACCGTTTTTCCATATTAAAGCCCGGTATTCCCCGGGCTTTTTATATATCCGTTATGACCGATTATCGGAAGAATAGTTTATTTCCCCGTTGTTTTTTATATTTCTTAGAGTAGGATAATAAAAAGGTAATATATTTCAATTAAGTGGGAATTGAAATGGACGATAAATACGGAATTTTTTTACATTAATGGCATTTAGCGGGAGTGTAATCATGAAATTGAGATATTTGGTTATTTTAAGCGGATTTTGGATTTTAACTGCCTGTGGGGATAATAACGCTAAGAATTATCTTGATGAGAGAAAATATTCTGTTGAAGATGAATATACTTATTCCGTTCTGTTATATGATTATCATAATTCCTTAATTCTTTCACTGCTCGGGGTAGAAAATGATAACCCGGATCAGGCGGCGCAAATAGAAGAAATCCGCAAACGCGATAGTTATAAGGTCGGTGATGCGGAACTCCGGGCAGCTCTTCTGACCGGAACGATGGATATGCCGACGGTTAAAGAAAAAACAGTTGCCGAATTACGTAAACGGCAAATGAGCCTGCTGAATGAGCATTTAGATTTGGAATCGGTACAAAGCATAATGAAACATTATGTGGAAGAACTGGACGCCGCAAAAGCTAAGTTAAAGGCCGGCAATCTATATATTGAGGATGCGTTAATTGATTACTATATTTTTAATCCGCATATAAATTATGATACTTTTGATGATGGGTTGCCGTCATTATTGGTAAATACGGCTTCATCTATTGCCGTAACGCGTTTTAATCATCTGAAATGGCATAAAAAAATTTCCGATTGCCTGCTGAAGAAAATTTCGAGTAAGCCGAGCGGAACAGTTTCAGAAAAGATAATCCTTTGCGCAGAAGGCTATACGCGAGCCGTATCCGAAGAAGCCGCAAAAATTTCACGGCAGCTCTTGCCTTTTCGTCACCATTTTGAGATATCTTATCCGGTTCCCGATAAATCGAAAATGGTTAAAGAGGTGTCCTCTGACGGTCAATCGTATATCTGGAGACCCAAAAACTAAATTTGCAGTTTGATTAAACCAAAAACCGACTACAAGCAAAATAGTTTTATCTGAATAATCTTGTGGCCGGAGACATCAGGCTGGATATCAATAACTGCGGTGATAATCTGGAATTCTAAATAACTTTTGATTAAAAACTTCTGATGAAGATAAAGCATCACTCATTGTGTGTCCGTCTTTACACTTTGTTTATTGATTATATGCTTCTCTCAAGTTCATTAAGAGTTTTTCCAGATTTATCTTTCCATTCAGACCAACCGTTGGCCCGTCTACCTAAAACCAAAGCGGCTGCGGATGAAACAGAGGAAAATATAGTATTTTCTTGTAAAATATAATGATCATCTTGTAATTTGAGAGTCCCCGAGGCTATGAGTTCATCTCTTTTGGCAATGTGATCAGTGCCTTTATGCAGGTCTTTTTTGCAAATTGCTCCTTTATAGAGTAATAAACCTTCTTCAGTATATTCACCATATCCGATATTACCATATTTATCTGAGCAAGATAATAAATCTTTTTTCTTGGCATTGGTGTTTTCCAATGGTTGAAAACACTTCAATCCGAGAGTTGATAGTAACGTTTCAATTGTTTGAATATAGCATTCTAGTTCTGATATGATTTCTTCAGGTAAATTTGGACATTTGGGAAGTTGCTTATTTTCATTCATGATTGACTGTTGAAGTTTTTCGGCTCTATTTATAAAATAATATTCAAGATAACTATTATGAGCATCGTTAAATCCTGTGTCATCCTTGAGTCTAATGGCAAAAACTAAATTCCAAAATTCTTTTTTACTGTCGTGAGAGTAAGTGCGGCTTTTTACATCTCCTTTTCCGATATAAATTTCAGGTTTTTCGGATTTAAGACTGTCAACAAGGATATAAACACCATTGAAATTAAGTAATTTATTATTTTCAGCCAAATCTGTTCTTGGAATTTGGATGATTTCAATTTTGTCAGTTGTTATTGATGCTTTTTTGACACCTTTAGGGTTCCCATCAGGTAAATAAATTTGAATAGTTTTGCCTGTCATTAAAAACTCCATATATAATCTTTATTAAATGCTATTATATACAAACTAATTATACAATAAAAATCAACTTAATTCCCTCAAGGGAATTAAGTTTGGTTTCCGAAAAATATAAAAGTCCGTGTAACTATCAAAAACAGGCTATTTTGAGATTTATTCACATCTACTAAGTTAACTGATCGATTTATAAAAAAAACGCCATTCCTGACGACTTTGCTAAACGTGGCTGGAGACAACGTGCAGTTTTCGAGCTAAATTCGAACGTGTAATTTAATGATTGTTGCAATTTATTTGCCTAAACTCTTGCTTTAAAGAAATAAAATCCCTAAATAGAAAATATTAGATTATAATTAAAAAGAGAACTATAATGGCTGAAAAAAATAAATTGAATATTTACTATATTAAAAAATCTAAGGGATTAACAGACGTATTTAAAGATAATATTGCAGCATATAAAAAGATAGAACTTTCAGAAGGAACATTATATTACAATCCTAAAAATGTTCATGTTCCAGATTGGGTAGAAGGCTTTTTTAAACAAAATTTTGTTCAAACATATCCAAAAGAAGATGGAACTCAGGGAGAGTATAACATTTTTAATACAGCATCTTCGCAAGCGGTATTTTTAAAGACAATAAAATATCGAGGAATGGAGCATTTGTTTGCCATAACATTTGGTAGTGGCTTTCAATTATTAAAAAGTGATGCGTTTGTACCTAATTTTGGTCTGAAGTGTGTTTTGAATTTAATCTCTAGCAATAATGGTTTAAGAAAGATTTCTAAATATGATATATCTTCATCACCTAAACAAACGAGCCAACAATTATCTAAAAAAGGTTCTCAGGTAGATTTTACATTAGATTATCAAACAGATATATTAACGGGTATTACAGGAAATTTTGATGATAAACACAAAAAAGGCAAAACTCTTATAGAATATATTGGCAAAACGATAAGTGGTAGTAATAGCTTTTCTGTTAATGCAAAAGCAAATATCAAGAATGTTGATAAAATTCTTAAGCTTTCCATTATTGCGTATGAATCTCAAAAGTATAAGCGCAAAGGTTTTGCTTGGATTGATAATGTATCATATATTAAACATGACAATATTTTGCTTGAAAAATTAAATAATGAATTAGACCGAAAATTAGCAGATATTACTGAAGAAAGCGATCAAATATGGTTTGCTGTTCCGGAAATTGTAAGATGGGAAGATATTGAGGGTTTTTATTTCGGACGTCAAACAAGAGTTTTAAAAGATGATTTGGATTTAATAGAATATAAGCAATATATAAAAAGAAAAGAAGAAGCAGTTTTTAATATCGAAAAATTAAAACAATCGCATATTTATGCAAAGAATGCCAAAGGTGATGGATATTCATATTGTTGGGATGCGTTTCAATGTTTAAATGCAGAGTTGGAGCTAGATGGCAAAACATTTATGTTAATTAATAAAAATTGGTATGAAATAAATAAAGATTTTCAAGATGAAACGAATAGGAAGTTTGAAAATTATTTTAATAATAAATCAGGTCTAAATTTTATTGATTGTAATTATAAAGATGAGGATACATATAATAAAGAATTATCGAGGCAAAAAGGTCTTATTTGTCTTGACAGAAATACTGTATTTTATGGTGGTGGACAGAGCCAGATTGAAGTTTGCGATATTTTAGATGAAAATAACAAAAAATTAATCCATATAAAAAAGTATTCAGGGTCTAGTGTTTTAAGTCATCTGTTTTCGCAGGGGCTAGTTTCTATGCAACTGCTTATTCGAGATAAGAGGTTCCTAAAAAAAGTAGAACAAAAAATATCTAGCCTTAAAGGAAGTATTTTTTCGTTTAATGGAAATGCTAGAGAATATGCTATCGTATATGGTATTATCACAAAATCAGGAAGTAAAAATCTAAATATCCCATTTTTTAGCAAAGTTAATCTAAACAGTGTTTGTGATAGATTATGTCAAGAGATGAATGTAAATGTATGTTTTGATGCTATAAAGAATTCATACAATCGTATGGCGGCATAAAATGAAGCCTGTATTTGTTAATTATGAGAAACAGCTATAGTAAAATGATGAAGAAGTTTTATATTTGAAATTTGTAATATGCAAGAATATAAGAAAAATTTGGATGCTTTATCTTCTGCAGTTTTAAGGGCATATCTTGATTCTGTCATGTTTTTGATTATTGTTCCGATTGCAAATGATAAACGTAAAACAAGCAATTTTTTATTTGATTATTCGTATTATTCTATTCGGGAGAGAGCTATAATAGCAGCAAAGAGCTTGATTGAACCTCAAGGAAAAAACAAATTAACTATAGAGAAAGTTATTAAAGATTTACAAAAAAACGATAAATATAAACAATATGCTAATACAATATATTCACGATACAAGGAGTTGTTTGATTCAGAGGAGGCTAAAAGAGTAAAAAAATTTAGAGATTCTTTGTGTCATAATATAGCGGAAAATGAAGAGATAAAGATATATTGTGATGATATACTTGTGCTTATTGATGATGTTATGAAAATATTAGCTGATATTTATCAATATGTTTTTAACATTAAAAATGAGAATTTTTATAGGATACAAAATATATCAAAAACCTTAGCGGATGATTATTGGGGAGCAATTTGTGAACAAGCGGATAAAATGCCTAATCGTCATAAAGAGCTTACAGAATTGCAAAAATTATTTAGTTGCTAAATAGACATTGCT
Source organism: uncultured Alphaproteobacteria bacterium (assembly GCA_944391355.1). Classification (GTDB taxonomy): domain Bacteria; phylum Pseudomonadota; class Alphaproteobacteria; order RF32; family CAG-239; genus CALXWF01. The sequence goes on along the minus strand of CALXTG010000175.1, from coordinate 798 downwards.
GATGCCAAAATGCAGGGCTGTTTGTTTTAATGCTATTGATAGCGGGAGGCAAAGCAGAAGAAATGAAAACCGTTAAAACGTTATTATAAGTATTTTAAATCGGAATACAAAAATCATCATTCTAAACCAGATATTATTACAATGTTGCTAAACTCCTCCAAATTCCCCATAGCAATATCTTTCCATTTCTTATAGTTTGTGCAGGAAAGGAGTTTATCAAAAGGTGCCTTAATTTCGTATTTTAAAACTTCACCATATAAAACACACTTAGTCAGAAGCTTTTTTAGGAGCATATTCTTTTCATCAGGGGAGGCGACTTTCATTAAATTTGATAAATCAGATGCAAAATCTATGGCATTTCCGACATTTTCTTTTAACTCCTTGCTTATATCTGTATATTTTTCAGCTGTTGCATTCAAATCTTTCTTCTGTTCAAGATATTTTTGTTTTTCAAGCTCATATCTGCTTTTGTCAATATCACGATCAAGATAACATTCCCATAGTCTTTCAAGCCTGTTGTCAATCAAGTTAATTTCTTCTGTAATCTTTTTTCGAACGCTAGTATTGACTTTCTTTTCATCTTCCAGAGTTTCCAAGATGGATTGTTTTAGTATATCTTTCATTGTCGGAGATATCCCAAATGTCAAAAATATACGAAAATACGTTAATGTATTGAAAAACAATGAAACTTGTAGAAATGAGTTCGAAAATGCTTTTAAAAACGTAGTTATGAAACTGTAATTTTCGAACTTACTTAACTTGTTGAAAATAAAAGAAAAAGTTGCCAAAATGACGACT
>CALXTG010000174.1 GCA_944391355.1 uncultured Alphaproteobacteria bacterium | reverse complement strand
GCAGAAAGATCTGGTTAACAAGAGAATGAAACCGATCCGCGATTGGGAAAACGAACAAAAGGCCGAGGCTGAAAAAGCCGCTAAAAAGCAGAGCGGCTGGAATAATCTTAATTTAGGGATTTAACCGTCGGTATTTTGTTTTTTATTAAGTTTTTTTACATGTTATGCTTGGGCTTGTTCCGAGTATTTTCCTCTTAACTGTTATATTCGGGCTTACCCTTCTATTGTCATGTTCGGACTTGATCCGGACATCCAGCTCAATAATAAATTTATTTGGTTAACCCGGATGCTCCAATCAAGTTGGAGCATGACAATAAAAAAGGAAGCCGGAGATGACAATAGAGAAGATAGTCAAGCCCGTGGGTGACCGAGAAGAGAATGGTCAGGCCGGAGGGGCAGAAGTGGACGATTAGGGTTCAAAAACAATCTGGTTGAAGACGTTTTCCAAAAAGAACAGCGAAATAAAGCACAGAATTGCCGAGATAACCGGGGTTGTTATCCAACCGAGGGCTATTTTGCCGAGAACCGACCATTTAACGCCGCGGCCGCCTTTGGCAAGGCCGATGCCGATGACTGCGCCGATAACAGCCTGAGAGCTGGAAACCGGCACCAACGGTAAAGAGGGCAGGCCGCTGCTTTCCAATAAGTTTTTTAATCCTTGTGACGCAAACAGAAACAAGACCAGCGACTGGGCAAAGACGACAATCCAGGCGACGGCCGGCGACATTGACATCAGGCCGTTGCCGATTGTATCAATGACTTTGCGGGAATAAGTGAAAACGCCGACGCTGATGGATAAGGCGCCGATTAAGAACAAAACCTGAGTGCTGTTCAAGTGCCAGTCATGACCGAAATTTAAGGCCGGAAAGGGACTGGAATCTACAAAAACGCCCATGACATTGGCAATGTTATTGGCGCCGAGCGCATAAGCGCCGAATGCGCCGATGATAATCAGTCCGGCGCGGATATAGCAGTCCTGACGCAAAATATGGATGCGTGATTTATGCATGATCAGTTTTACCAGCAGATAAATCAGAACGGCGAGAATCCCGCTTAAAACCGGGCAGATTACCCAAGTACTGACAATTGTGCCCAGGACTTCGTAATCGGTTGGTTTGCCGCTGTACAGGTTCCAGCCGATGATAGCGCCGACAATTGACTGGGAAGTTGAGACGGGAATTCCGGTTTCGATCATCCAGTAAACGGCGGCAGCGGCGGAAAGCGCGACCATAAAAGCGCCGGGCAGGGCGTTGACGGTTCCCAGTTCGCCGAGCGTGCGGCTGGTGCCGGCGCCGGCATAGACCGCGCCGAGAATAATAAACAGGGAGGCGATAACGGCGGCGGTGCGAAATCGAACCATCTTGGTGCCGACTGCGGTTCCGAAAATATTGGCGGCGTCATTGGCGCCCAAAGACCAGCCGAGAAACAGGCCGCTGCTTAAAAATATGAAATATACCGGATCCATTAAATATCTCGCTTAATGGTAAAAATCAGCAGTTCATCAATAAAGTCTTCGGCAATGTCGCCGATGTCGGCAACTTCATTAATGACGTTGCTGAGCTGCAGTTTATTGGCAAGCGGCAGTTCGGAGGCGAAGATCGCTTCGCGCAGGCGGCCGGAAACCAAATCGGATTCATGTTCCATATAATAGACCTTCTGCGAAAAATCACGAACCAGGCTGAAGTCGCGGAAAAAAGAACGCGACGCAATGGCCATGTTTTCGGCGCAGTCGGAAACCAGGTCGCAGAGCTCAATCATACGGCTGTGGTAATCTGCGGGAATTTCAGGGATTTCAACGAAAAACTGGTAAGTGACTTCATCAAATTTGTTAATGACTTTATCGAGATTTTCGACAATATGCAGAACGTCAGCGCGCAGATCGGGAATCAGGTTTTGGGTATAGAGTTTTTGCTCGATGTCGCGGCGCAGGTTGTCGGCATCATGTTCAATCTGTTTTATCTGTTTGCTGGCCTTTTTGAATTCTTCGCTTTTCTGTTCGGCCAGATAGATACGGATAGCTTTTTTGAAAGTCATGCCGGCATCTAGCAGCTTGTCGTGGAATAAATCTATCTTATTTTCCAGCGATTTGGTTTGGGAAAATAAAGAAAATTTAAGATGAAACATGTTTACGTTCTTTCCTTGGTAAATCTTTGTCTCCAATATAGAGCCTAATTTTTTTAAATGCTTTATAAATTTGCTTTATTTTAACAAATTATATTTATTTTAGCACTTGTAAATAAATTAGATATTAGCTAAATTATATATGTTTTGATTAAAATTTAAACCTTAAGGATTATTTGTAATGAACAAAATTAGTGCTATCTATGTTTCGATTTTGGCATTGGTCGTTGCGGTTGCCGCTCTGGTTCTGTGTCTGGTCTGCTGCCAGAAAAACAAACCGGTCAGCGTTGAAGAAACCCTGATGAACAATCCGGAAATCATTGTTAAAGCGTTACAGGCTCAGGAACAGAAAATGAGAGACGAAGCTATGAAACAGGCTCAGGCTCTGATTCAGGATAATATGGATGAAATCGTTAATGCCGAAGGCGTCGGCGTTATCGGTAATCCCGAGGGCACGGTTACGGTTGTTGAATTTTTTGACTTCTCCTGCCATTTCTGCCACAGATTGTATCCGGCTCTGATGTCGGTTGTTGCCAACAACCCCGATGTTAAAGTCGTATTAAGGGAAATGACTTTCCTGGCTCCGGTTTCCGAATACGCTGCCCGTGCTTCTCTGGCAGCCGGCGAACAGGGCAAATATGCCGAAGTTTATTCGGCTCTGATGGAAAGCGAAGGTTCTCTGACCGAAGCCAAAGTTGATGAATTGGCCGTTAAAGCCGGTGTTGATCTGGAAAAAATGAAAGCCGACATGAATTCGGAAAAAATCAGCAATTTGCTGAAATCGACTTCCGAATTGGCTCAGAAGCTGCAGATTAACGGCGTTCCGACCTTGATTATCAACGGTCAGATTGTTCAGACTCTGGATGAAAAAGTTATTCAGGATCAGATTAATCAGGCCAAAGCCGCCAAGTAAATCGGACTGAGGCATTAAGAAATCCCGCCCTTTTCAGAGCGGGATTTTTTTTGCAGGATCAGTGATTGCGGGTGATGATAAAATCGGCCAGACGATGCAGATTTTCGGCGCCGGTACCGAAAATACGAAGAGTGTCTTTGGCTTGTTCGGTTAATTCGGCGGCAATTTTTTTGGCCGGTTCCAGCCCGTAAAGACTGACAAAGGTGACTTTCCCCTGGGTTTGATCTTTATTGAGCGTTTTGCCCATCAATTCGGGCGAGCCTTCAACGTCGAGAATATCATCGCTGATTTGAAAAGTCTGGCCGACGGCGCGGGCATAATTAATCAGAGCCTGGCGTTGTTCGGGAGATGCCCGGCCGAGCAGAGCGCCGGCTTCGCAGGCAAAACGAAGCAGGCAGCCGGTTTTCATTTCTTCAATGCGGGTAACCAGCCGGTTTTTATTTTCTTCGCGGCTTTGTTCGGCGTGCAGGTCAAGCATCTGGCCGGCAATCATGCCGCGGAAGGCGCCGGCATCCCGGCTTAACAGAGAAATCAGAGCCAGACGGGTTTCCGAATCGGCAGTTTGGGGACGGCTGAGGATTTCAAAAGCATAGGTCAGCAGGCCGTCGCCGGCCAGAATGGCCGTTGCTTCATCAAATTGTTTATGGCAGGTGGGAAGGCCGCGGCGCAGGTCATCATTGTCCATGGCCGGCAGGTCATCATGAATCAGCGAATAGGAATGAAGCATTTCCAGAGCGGCGGCGGTATTCAGGGTTTGTTCCCGCGGTATGCCGAACAGGGCTGCGGTTTCCGAAACCAGAAACGGGCGCAGCCGTTTTCCGCCGTTGACAACGGAATAGCGCATGGCTTCGACAACCCTTTTTTCCTGTCCGGCGGGCAGGGGAAAAAAGCTGTCAAGATGCCGGTTAAACCATTGCGAATATTCGCCGAGTACGGTTTGGATATCGGTCATTATTCTTCAACATTGTCCAGAGGGGCAACGCTCAGGCTGCCGTCAGGTTTGACTTCAATTTTTTCAATTTTGAGCTGGGCGGCTTTCAGCTTGTTTTCACAAAGCTGTTTGAGGGCCGTGGCTTTTTCATAAGCGGCAACCGCGTCGTCCAGTTTAATGCGTCCGGCTTCGAGTTCGCGGACAATATTTTCAAGCTGCTGCAAAGCTTCTTCAAAGTTCAGATTTTTAATTTCATCCTGTGTCATTCTATCCTCTCCGTTTGGTTACGGCCATATTATTATATTTATTTCCTAATAGCAAGTTCAGGGTTTAATTTTTTATTAAACTAAAGTCATATATACATAAATATATATGTAGTTTAGTTTAGCTATAACTGTTGTCCTGCCTTATTTTATGCTAAATTAGTAATGTAGTTTACAGGAGAAAAGATTATGAAGAATTTGGCTGTTACTCTGGGGTCAAAATTATTGAAGGCTCTGGGAAATGAAAAGAGGCTGGAGATATTATTTTATCTTCAGGATCAGGAACTTAATGTGGGACAATTGGAAAAAATGGTCGGTTTGAGCCAGTCGGCACTGTCGCAGCATCTGGCGATTTTGCGAGCCGAGAATATTGTTAAGACGCGGCGGTCGGCACAAACGATTTTTTATTCGATTATGAGCGACAAAGTGCTGAAAATTTTGGCTTTGCTTGATGGTATGTATAACCGGCATTATAAGTCGGCATAAAAATAACAGAAGTTGGGTGTGTGGTGAGAAACGACGGTTTCAAGAATTGGAACCGTCGTTATTTTGTGCGGGCAGCAACAAAATTCCGCGGGAGGCGGGATCGTAGCGAAAACCGAGGTCTCCGGCACGGAGCCTGCAGGCATCTTGGCCGAAAACGCCATTGCGCCAGCCGCGGATGAATGCCACTTCGTCGTGTCCGGCTGCAAAATCGTGCAGTTCATCTTCCGAAGCAATCAAACGCGGCGCAACCTCATGCTGCTGGCTTTTTATTTTGAGCAGCAGACGCAGCAGTTCCTGCAGTAATGAGGTGTTGCCGCGGCTGCGGTAAGAACCGGTGTCTTCGCAGATATAATCGGCCGCCGGCATTGTTTTGACTTTGTCGATAACCTCAAGGATTTCTTCTCCGAGTTTGCCGGCAGGGATATCTTTGCGGATGTTGCGAATCTTTTCGAGTTCGCTGACGCTGCAGGGCCAGCTGGCGGCGATGCTTTGCAGGCACTCGTCGCGCAGAATCAGCTGACGCGGCACGTCATGCTCCTGAGCGCGCTGTTCGCGCCAGGCTGCCAGCTCTTTGAGCAATGTCAAAAATTTCGGATTGCGGGAATGATGTTTGACCCGCAGCCAGGCTTCTTCGGGCGGGCATTCGTAAAGTTTGGGATTGCAAAGAAGCTCCGTTTCTTCTTTTATCCAGTCGGTACGATGGTTTTTTTCAAGATAATCTTTGAGATAAAGATAGATGTCAACCAGATGCGTGACATCGCCCAAGGCATATTCCAGCTGTTTTTTGTCAAGCGGGCGGCTGCTCCAGTTGGTGTAACGGCAGGTTTTGTCAATTTCCCGGAGCGTGATTTTGTTGACCAGCGTTTCGTAGCTGGAGGCTTCGCCGAAACCGCAGGCGGCGGCCGCAATCTGGGTATCAAACAGCGGCGCGGGAATAAATCCGGCAAGATGGTGAAAAATTTCGATGTCCTGGCGTCCGGAATGGAAAACTTTGACAATTTTTTCATTTGCCAGCAGCTTATAAAAA
>CALXTG010000173.1 GCA_944391355.1 uncultured Alphaproteobacteria bacterium | reverse complement strand
GATGATTTTGCTGTTCTGGCAAACAATATAATTTTACATAATTATATACATATAACTTTGAAAGCCAATCTGTTATCCGGATCAGATTCACTGATCGAAATGGAAGATTATACGGGGTTAGGCTACCAGTCTCTGATTTTTACCGAAAGCGATGATTTTACCGGAGCTGCATTCATAAATCCGACTCTGCCTGATGAATACAGACATATTGTCAGTAAATCTGTATATTTGAAAAAGTTCAGTACGGTAGGAGCCGGTTCAATTGTTATGCCCGGTGCTAACCTAGAAGAAGGGACGACAGTCGGTGCCGGAAGTCTGTTGATGAAGCCGACAAAAGCTTGGACCTGTTATTTCGGATCTCCGGCAAGAGCCGTGGCTTACCGAGATGAAAAAGTAAAAGAAATCGAACAAGAGTTTTTGAAAAAATATGCAGATAAATGATAGTACACAGCTTTCTGTTCCCGATATCATGAAATATCACAGGAATCGCTACCCGTGGTTTTTTGTTGATGCTGTATCTCTCGAAAACGGGACAGATCATGTATTGGGAAAGAAATGTTTTTCATATAATGAGTTTTTTACAAAAGCTGCTTTGGACGCTTCTGTTCCGAATTTTATTATCGGTGAAGCGCTGGAACAAACATTTTTAATGACCTTTATGAAGAATAATCCCGGGTTATTAACCAATACCGTTTCCAGTGAATGTTTTTACAAAAAATCGGTAAATATCGGAGACGTACTCGAAATTAAAGCAGAGCTATTATCATTCCGAAGAGGCATCGCTAAAGGAAAAGCATTCGGTTTTGTCGGGAAAGAACAGGTTTGTGAGGCTGCGTTTGTTATAACCGTCCCTGAGATAATGAATAATTTCACACCCAAAAATTAAATAAAAGGAGAAAACAATGAGTAACTTAGAAAAATATATTGAAGCTTTTACAACCACATTTGATATCAAACCGGAGCAGACATCCGGGTTAAAATATCAGGATATTGAAGCTTGGGATTCCGTGGGGCATATGGGACTGGTCGCCGCTATTGAAGATGCTTTTGAGATTATGCTGGACGCAGATGATATTGTAGATCTGAGTTCTTTCGAAAAAGGACAGGAAATTCTTAAGAAATATAATGTTGAGATGTAAAATGGCAGAATATCAGACATTGACGAATCTTGGTCCGATTGAAATTCAACAATATCAGCAAAACCGTTTTCCCTGCTTTTTCATTGATCTGATTGAAGAAGCCGTTCCGGGAAAAAGTGCGCGCGGATATAAAAACTTTACTTATAACGAATGGTTTTTTCCGGCCCACTTTGAAGATGAACCTAATGTTCCCGGTTTTGTTCAAATTGAAACAATGGCTCAGGTCTTTCTGATGACATTTTTGACAATTCCCGAAAATAAAGGGAAAAAAGCCGCCGCAGTGACCAGCAAAGCGCAATTCAAAAAGAAGATTGTTCCGGGGGATAAACTGGAAATAAAAGCAGAACTTTATTCCTACAGCCGAGGTTTGGCCAGAGGTAAATCTGTCGGTTATCTGAACGGTGAAGTTACCTGCAGTGTTGAGCTGACGGTTGCGATTCCGGATATTATGAACTCATTTATTCCCAAAGCTGATTAGGACGGAAAATTAATGCGGGTTGCCGATTATATAATGCAGAGACTGCATGAAGAGGGGATCGGTCATCTATTTATGGTGACCGGTCGCGGAATGCTTTATCTTTCGGATGCTGCCGCCAAACATGAGGGAATAGAAACCGTTTCGGTTCATCATGAGCAGGCGGCCGGATATGCGGCTATGGCCTATGCCCAGAAAAATGAAAAACTCGGTGCCTGTCTGGTATCGACCGGTTGTGCCTCGACCAACACAATTACCCCGGTTTTATGCGCCTGGCAGGATGATGTGCCGATGGTTGTTATTTCCGGTCAGAACAGTCTTAATGAAACCGTGCGGCATAGTGGCATAGCGGTACGTACTTTCGGACAGCAGGAAGCCGATATTATCGGTCTTGTTTCGCCGATAACCAAATATGCGGTTATGATAGAAAATCCGGCGCGGATCGCCTATGAAATGGATAAAGCTCTGTTCTTGGCTCAGTTTGGGCGCAAGGGGCCGGTTTGGATTGATGTGCCGCTGGATGTGCAGAATATGCGGGTTGAACCGGAAACCTTGGAGAGATTTTATCCGGAAACCCGGAGCTTGTCCGCATCTGACACAGATGTTGATTATGTTGTTAAGGAGTTAAGAACGGCTCAGCGTCCGGTTATTTTAATCGGCAGCGGCGTCCGTTCCGCCGGAGCCGGGGATTTATTGAAAAATCTGTTGAAAAAACACCCGTTTCCGGTTGTTTATGCCAATTCTGCGGTAGATATTTTAGACAGCCGCGACAGTATGGCAATCGGCGCCGTCGGAACCATGGCCGCCAATCGTGCCGGAAATTTTGCTTTGCAGAATGCCGATCTGGTTTTGGTTCTGGGCTGTCGGATGAGTTCAATGATTACCGGCGCAGATAAAGACAAGTTTGCCCGGGCTGCTAAGATTATCATGGTTGATATTGATAAAAATGAAGCGGAAAAGAATACCTGTAAAATTGAACGTAATATTACCGCGGATTTGAAAGTATTTTTAACGGCTCTTTCCGATAAGACGCTGCCTTCTGCGTCGGATGTCTGGCTGGATAAATGCCGCCGCTGGAAAGAGGTGTTTCCGCGTTGTGAAGACAGATATAGACAGCCAGGCGCAACGGATTTGTATCAGCTGGCGGACAGTTTGTCAGAGGTGCTGTCCGATGATGCTGTTGTCGTAACCGATGCCGGACTTGAAGAGCTGATAACGCCGACCACAATTCGCTTCAAGGCGGCCCAGCGCTGTCTGCATCCCGTTTCTCAAGGGGCGATGGGCTATGCTCTGCCGGCTGCCGCAGGCGCGTTCTATGCCGGCGGAAAACAGGTTGTGGCGGTTATCGGTGACGGTTCGGTTATGATGAATATACAGGAATTACAAACCATAAGCTACAAACAGCTGCCGTTAAAGATTATCATTGTCAATAATAATTGTTATGCGGTAATTCGCAAACGTCAGAAAGATTTATTCAGAACCCGTACGATAGGTACTGACTGTAGTGACGGCGTATCTTGCCCTGATTTTGCCAAAGTCGCGGAATGTTTTAATCTTAAATACCGCAAAATCGCCGATAACAAAAATCTCACGGCGGAACTTCGGGCAATGCTGGCCGAAAGCGGAGCCGTTATTTGCGAGATTATGAGTCCCGAAGACCAAAATTATATCCACAGTTCCTATGCCCGAACCAAAGAGGGGCGTTTCGTGCAGCGGCCGTTGGAAGACCAGTCGCCGTTTTTGGATAGAGAATTGTTTTTGTCAGAAATGATTGTTGAACCGATAGATCAGTAAAGAAAGGAATTAATAAAATGGCTGAAATAAAACTATGTGACGGTACCGTTATCGGAGATTATCAAAAGCCCTATATCATTGCCGAGGTTAATTCCAGTCATAACGGTAATGTCGAAACGGCACGGCAGATGATTGCCAAAGCGAAGGAAATAGGGGCCTCTTGTGTCAAATTTCAATCTTGGTCGGCAGATTCTCTGTATTCAAAAAGTTATTACAGCAATAATCCGATTGCCAAGCGCATTGTCGAAAAATTTTCCTTAACCGAAGAGCAGCTGATAAGCATGGCCGATTATTGCCGTGAAGTCGGAATTTCTTTTTCTTCAACGCCTTATTCATGTCATGAAGTCGATATCCTTTTGGAAAAGTGCCGGGCGCCTTATATCAAGGTAGCTTCAATGGATATTAATAACAATCAGTATCTCAGATATATCGCCTCGACCAAGGCGCCGATTATCTTATCGACCGGAATGGCCGAGATGGACGAAGTACGCCGCGCGGTAGAAGTTATTGAAAAAGCAGGAAATTCACAAATAGCTCTGTTGCATTGTATTTCAATTTATCCGGCCGAACCGGAAACTATTCATCTCAATAATATTTTAGGACTGCGTGAAGAATTTCCGCAATATCCGATTGGTTTTTCCGACCACACTTTGGGAACCGAAATGGCGGCCGCCGCAACCGCTCTGGGCGCTGCTGTTATCGAAAAACATTTTACTTTAGATAAAAGCAAAATGGGTATGGATAACAACATGGCCACCGAACCGGAAGAATTTGCTCAATTGATAAAGGGGTGTAATAATGTTTATAAGGCGATGGGCAGCAAGGAACGTGTCGTTTCCGAAGCCGAATATGTCCAGCGTCAAAAGATGCGCCGCAGCATTATTGCCGCGGAGAATTTAGCCGCCGGTACGGTTTTGACGGCTGAAAATCTGGGTGCGAAACGTCCGGGAACCGGAATTCAACTTGATAAACTGTCGTCGGTTATCGGCAAACGCCTGCTTCGGGATATTGAGGCGGATACGCTGATTGCGGAAACGGATTTGGCAGATTAAAGAGGAAATAATGTGGAATTTCAATAAATTTCAAGACAATACGGCAGTGATACTGCCGGACGGGCGAGAGGTTTCTTATCCGGAGCTGCAGCGGCTCAGTAACAGCTTAGGCGCAAAAATTGCCGACCGCAGCCTTATTTTTAATCTTTGCTCCAATACGCTGGGTTCTTTGTTGGGCTATGTTTCGGCGTTGGAACACCGTAATGTTCCGCTGATGTTGGATGAGCATATTGCTTTAGAGGTTGTAAACGGTTTTATTGATGAATATCGGCCGGATTATTTATGGCTGCCGGTATCACGCCGCGAAGATTTTGCCGGAACGGTCATTTATGAAACGGAAGGTTATGTCCTGCTCAGAACCGAATTTAACCGTGAATATCAATTGCACGATGACTTGGCGCTGCTGCTGACCACTTCGGGATCGGTCGGCAGTCCCAAATTTGTTCGCCAGAGCTATAAAAATATTGCCGCCAATACCGCGTCGATTGTCAAATATCTGCATTTGGATACTGCTGAGCGGGCGATAACATCGCTGCCGATGAATTATACTTTCGGCATTTCGGTTATCAATTCACATTTAATGGTTGGGGCAACGCTGGTTTTATCGCCTTATACCATTATGCAGCGGGAGTTTTGGACGCTTATGAGCGAGCAAAAGGTAACTTCGCTGTCCGGCGTCCCCTATACCTATGAAATGCTTGATAAACTGCGCTTCATGCGCCGAGATTTACCTGATTTGCATACCCTGACCCAGGCCGGCGGCAAGTTGTCTCCGGAATTACATCAGAAATTTGCCGAATATGCGCAGGCGCAAGGTAAAAATTTTGTGGTAATGTATGGTCAGACAGAAGCGACGGCACGTATGTCTTATCTGCCGCCGGAGTTGTCGTTGACAAAAGTCGGGTCGATGGGAATTGCCGTTCCCGGCGGAAAATTCAGTTTGATAGATGCTGATAATCAGCAAATTATCGAACCCGGAGTTGTCGGCGAGCTGGTTTATGAGGGTGATAACGTGACTTTAGGCTATGCTCAAAGCCGCGGGGATTTAGCCAAAGGTGACGAATTTGGCGGCCGTCTGCTGACCGGAGACATGGCCCGGTTTGATGAAGACGGTTTTTACTATGTTGTCGGACGCAAGAAGAGATTTTTGAAAATCTTCGGCAATCGCGTTAATCTTGATGAAACCGAACGCCTGATTAAATCGCATTTTTGCGATTTGGACTGCGCCTGCGCCGGACAGGACGATGCCATGTGTATTTATGTTACGAATCAACAGCGTTTGAAGGAAGTGCAGAATTTTGTTGCCGAAACCAGCAAGATCAACTTTGTCGCCTTTAAGGTTAAATATCTTGCCGAGATACCGAAAAACGAAGCCGGAAAAACGCTTTATAAAGAACTGGATAAAATCGCATGAATGAGTTTGAACGAGCCTGTGGTTTTGCGCCTTTTGCCCCTGATAAAGCCGAAAAATCAGCCTTTTTGACCTCGGCTTTGCGTAATCTGACCGCGCAGCATTACCAGAATTGCCGAGCCTATCGGAATATGCTCGACGCCGGAGGAATCAATCCGGAGAAAATAAACGATTACCATGATATCCCGTTTCTGCCGGTATCATTGTTCAAACAAATGACTTTGAAATCGATTCCCGATAATGAAGTTTTTAAAACCATGACTTCTTCGGGAACCAGCGGGCAGGCAGTTTCTAAAATCTATCTTGATAAGAATACCGCTGCCAATCAGCAAAAGGCTTTGGTAAAAATTGTATCCGAATTTACCGGAGCTTCCCGTCTGCCGATGCTGATTATTGACAGCCCCTCGGTTGTCAAAGACCGCGCAATGTTTTCGGCGCGCGGGGCAGGGATACTCGGATTTTCTATTTTCGGCGCCGACCGCACTTATGCTTTGGACGACAATATGCAGATAGATATTCCCGCGGTTAAGGCTTTTCTTGAACGGCATCAGGGGCAGAAAATTCTGTTATTCGGTTTCACTTTCATGGTTTGGCAGCATTTTTATAAAGAATTGCTGAAACTTGATGAAAAAATCAATTTGTCAAACGGCGTGCTGATTCACGGTGGCGGTTGGAAAAAATTGATTTTCGAAGCCGTTTCGCCGGCGGAATTTAAGCGCTGTCTAAGTGATGTCTGCGGCTTGTCGGATATTCACGATTATTACGGTATGGTTGAACAGACCGGTTGTATTTATATGGAGTGTCCGCAGGGACATCTTCACGCCAGTATTTTTTCCGATGTTATTATCCGCCGCCCGCTTGATTTTTCACCGGCTGCAATCGGAGAAAAGGGCATTATTCAGGTTGTGTCGGTGCTGCCGGAATCTTATCCCGGGCATTCGCTGCTGACCGAAGATGAGGGAATTATTCTCGGAGAAGATGATTGCCCCTGCGGTCGCAAAGGAAAATATTTTAAAATTCTCGGGCGTTTAAAAAATGCCGAAATCAGGGGGTGCAGTGATACCTATGCCGTTAAATTTTAATGATTTGCAATTTGTTATCGGATCGGCTGACCGGGCAGTAGCGATGAGCTTGCTCAAACCGCTGCCGCCGTTTGCCGACGAGGTAATTGAGTTCTTAAATGCTCTGTCTAAGGAATTGATGAAGAAAAGCCGCGGTTTTTCCGATGTGGCGACTTTTGCTTTTTGGTGTCGCAAACCTGCGTTGTTGCAGGAAAAAAAGTCGTATGACGATTTAGCAAGCCGTTTGGGACGGGGAGTTATATTTCATTCCACGCCGTCAAATGTCGCGGTTAACTTTGCATTCAGTTTTGCCGCCGGACTTTTGGCCGGTAATGCGAATATCGTCCGCCTGCCGGGAAAGGAGTTTGCCCAGGTTGATTTGATCTGCGCGGTCATCAATGAACTTTTGCAGCAGGACTTCCAAAATCTGGCGCCTTACATCTGTATGGTCAAATACCCGCCGCATAAAGAAATTTCCGATGCCTTTTCTGCCTTGTGTAACGGCCGGGTTGTTTGGGGCGGAGATGAAACCATTGCCAGAATGCGCCTGTCGCCTTTACCGCCGCGGGCTGTCGAAATTACTTTCGCCGACCGCCATTCATTACAGGTTATCAATGCTGAGGCTTATTTGCAGGCAGATAATAAGGAGCGCCTGGCTCAGGATTTTTATAATGACACCTATCTCAGCGACCAAAATGCCTGTACTTCGCCGCGAATAATTATCTGGCTCGGCAATAAAACCGAAACGGCGCGGGAGATATTTTGGCAAAAGCTTCACCTGCTGTTGAAAGACAAATATAATCTGGCTCCGGTTCAGGCTGTCGGCAAACTGAGTGCTTTTTATAAAGCTGCCGCAGAAAAGCCGCTCCGTCTGTGTGCCTCTCCCGATAATTTGATTATGCGTCTGGAGCTTGAGCGGCTTGATGAAGATTTGATGGATTATAAATATAACAGCGGTTTCTTTTTTGAATATCAGGCCGAAAATTTAGCTGAGATTTTGCCGCTGGCTTCGGTAAAATGCCAGACTTTGACTTATTTCGGTCTGGAAAAGGAACAACTGGCCGAATTTTTCAAGACCGTCCGTCCGCACGGAATTGACCGGGCGGTGCCGATGGGAAAATCTATGGATTTTACTCTGGTGTGGGACGGTTATGATTTAATTCGAGAATTATCACGCAAAATAAGTATCTTATAGGAGCCGCCATGTCTTTTTCCCGCCGGATAAACTCGCTGGTATCACGCTGGCGGCAAAGCCGTTATGATTTAACCGAAATCGACCGGACAAATAAATTGATAATTTTTATTGTGCCTTTTGTTGAAGAAGTCAACGGCGGGGTAATGTCGATTTTTTCGCTCTGTGAAAATTCGCGGCGGATAAATCCTGAAGCTGCGGTTTTTCTGTGCACCGAACCCAATAAATATACTTATGCCGTCAACCGGAAATTTTTAAATCGGGAAAAAGTCTGCAATCTCAAACAGATTTTAGACCGGGCAGGGAAGGTTGAAGAACTGATTATTCATGTTCCGGAATATCTGGCAGCTAAATTTTACCGGCGGCTGACCCCGGGACAGCGTCAGCTTTTACAAAAACTTCCTTCGGTACAGATTAATATACTCAATCAGAATATTGAGTTGATGCCGACGCGTCGGGCTTTTGATGATTTGTTTCATCTCACTTTCAATATCACCCAGACTACGGCGCACGATCGCTACGCCACGCAGGAAGGCTGCAACCGTTTCGGGATTCCGCTGCACCATTTTTCGGTTTCTATAGATGTGTCCACGTATAAAAAATATCCTTTTAATACCAAGGAAAAGCTGGTCGTGTTGTCACCGGACGACAACCCGCACCGTCAGGAAATCTTAAATGTTATTTCCCGTGAACTTCCGGATTATCGGGTGCAGACCGTACAGGGAATAACCTTTGAACAGTTTATGGATTTGATAGCCAGAGCCTTTGTCGTGATCAGCTTCGGAGAAGGGTATGACGGTTATTTTGTTCAGCCTTGGTATGTTGATACGATGGGCCTGGCTGTTTACAATGAAAAATTTTTTCCCGGTCCCGAATGGCGCAGTTTTGCCAATGTTTATGCCTCCTTTTCGGAGCTGGGTCGGCGTCTTGCCGTTGATATCCGCCGCTGGGAACAGAATAAAAATCTCTATTATCAGACGATTGAGCGTTCCCGTAATTTGAATAATACAATTTACTCTTATGATACTTTTTTGGACAATCTGCGTCGTTTTTATAATCGGCAATACGATTTCTATCCGCAGGGATAAAGATTTGCAATGATTAATTTACCGGAAAACAGCCTTAGCCCGGCTGTTTTTTTTTATAGCCAAACCGTTTAATCGGAAAAGAAACGGGTTATATATATGAACCGGAGGAATGCATCATGTCTAATATCAGATGGCCCTGGCAGCCCAGTCGTTTAAAAGATTTTTTCCAGAGTATCTGGAATTTTTTGTTAAGTCAGACCGGAACTTTTTTAATCGGAGTTTCGGCCATTGCCGTCGGAACCTACCAATTTTATATTAATAAACCTATTTTAAAATATCAGACCGCTGTCACCAATATCGTTTCTTCCATAAATGATAACGAGATTAAAGTTACGGTTAAGGAAAAAGAATATAAGGATTTATACCAGACCACGGTCATTCTTACCAACACCGGTGAACAGGCGCTGGCCGGCGAAGATGTTTCCAAAATCGGCCGCGATCCGATCCGCATTGTTTATCCGCCTCATTCGAAGGTAATTTCCTATATTCTTGATAAAAATCAGACCAGTCCGGCAGTATCGGTGAAACTGGTGCCGATAAAAGACGCGCTGGTTCTTGATTTTGACTTCTTAAATCCCGGCAGCCAGATTGCCGTCACGCTGCTGCATGAACATCCGGATACCGTTTTTACGATCCGCGGTTCGGCGCTGAATGTAACCTCTATCGGGCGAGAGTGGAACAAAACCGAAGAAAGGATATTTATTATTGCGGTGGTTTCTGCTTTTTATATTTTCTTCATTGCCGCTTATATTCTGCGCCATTTAAAATCAAGACGGGGTTGACATTCCTGTCGGAGTGTTTAATCTGTCCGTTATCTCGGACTGACGGAGAATGAAATGAATTTGCAGAAAAAACTGGCCGAATGGCAGCAGCATAAGCTGATTACGGCCAAACAGGCTAAAGCAATCGGCGAATTTGAGGCAAAAGCCGGAAAACCGGTTCTGTCTTATCTGCTGTGGGCATTGAGTGCTTTATTTATCGGTGTCGGCATAATTTCCCTGATTGCGGCCAATTGGCAGAGTATTCCGGCAGCGGTAAAACTGATTGCCGATTTCACTTTGCTGACTCTTTGCGGCTGGGCGGTTTTTTATACGCGAGACTGGCAGAAACAATATTTAAACGAAGCGCTGCTTCTGCTTTATGCTTTGCTGATATTGGCAACCATCGGTCTGATAGCGCAGGTTTATCAGCTGCAATCGCATGATTATCGCGCTTTCTTTGCCTGGAGCGTTTTGTGTATTCCGTTGCTGCCGTTAAGCTGTTACCGGGCGTTGAGCTGGGTCTGGCTGCCGGTTTTTATTTTCAGCGGATTGGATCTGTTGGATAATTTTTCCTGGTATCATTCCTGGCAGGGTTTTATCTCGGGAGATTATCCGGCGGGAGAATATTTGTTTATTCTCTTTCTTATCGCTTTTGCTTATGCGGCAACTTGCCGGCGCGAAGTGTTAAAGCCTTTTAATCTTGCTTTGCGGGACTGGCTGGTAATCGGCGCTGCCGTTTTGACCGTTTATCTGGATTTCTTTCTCGGCTATCACAGCGGAATCCATGCCGGGATATTCCCGCCGGCCGCGATTTTTCTGATTTGTCTGGCGGCGATATTGGCAATTTTGAATATCCGTCGCGCTCTGTCGCTGTTTGATGTTTGGATTTTAGCTTCTCTGACGGTTTTTGCCTGGATGTTCGGTTTTATCGGGCGGTATAATGTGCTGAACGAACTGTTGGGCTTTATTTTAACTTTGTCAGTTTTAGCGCTGCTGCTGGTTTATGCGTATCGTTTCGGTAATGCAAAGCTGATGAATCTGGCGGCAGTCCTGATCGCTTTTCGCGTTTTCGGCGGTTATTTGCAGGTATTCGGTTCTCTGACCGCCACCGGATTTGGGTTGATATTTTCCGGTCTGATCTTTTTGGCTTTGATGATAATATGGAAAAAAGTAACCTCTTCGGCCTTATTTGCTCTGCGGGAGAAAAGCCATGACAAATAAATGTTTATCGCCGATCGCATTATTGCTGCCGCTGGTTTATCTGTTGATTTGGAATTTTTCTTTATGGGCCGCGCGCATGAATGTCGGCAATGTCGTTATCGCTGCCGAAGGATATGATCCTCGCAGCCTGGTTTCCGGGCATTATCTTAATCTGCGTTTAAACTGGCTGAAAACCGATTGTTCGCGATTTCCCTATGACTATTGCCCCGATAAAGAATTTGACAA